>DATNJE010000267.1:0-6617 GCA_035604095.1 Terriglobales bacterium | reverse complement strand
CGCAGTCCGGCGCCGCCGCTGGCTACCGCATCCTGGAAGGCCTTGGTCGGCCGCTTGTAGAGCGCCGCTGAGCGAGCCTTGTCGATGCACACCTCGGCGCTGGCTAGTTGCGTGTGGTCCGTCTTTTCGTAATAGACCAGGGTGCCGTGGGCATCGACCACGGCCACGGCCATTAGCCAGTTATTCTTGCGCGCCTCGGCCAGTGCAGCCGCAGCCGCCTTCTTGGCGGTCTCGACGTTCACTGGCGGGCCGATCGGGGTGACAGCGTCCATCTGGCTCCTCCTCATACGCTTGAAAAGCCGACCATTGTACTCCTGCGGGCAGCGTAAAATAGGGCCATGCGCCGGGTCTATCTGGACAACAACGCGAGTTCGCCCGTGCTGCCGGAAGTGCTGGAGGCCATGCGTCCGTACTTCGCCGAGAGCTTCGGCAACGCATCGTCGATCCACCATTTCGGACAGCAGGCGCGGGCCGCGGTGGAGCACGCGCGGCAGTCGGTGGCCGAGTTGGTGGGCGCGCGGCCGGCGGAGATCGTCTTCACCAGCGGCGGCACCGAGGGCGATAACCTTGCTATCTTCGGGATGGTGCGCCCCGGCGACCACGTCATCACCTCGACCATCGAGCACCACGCGGTGCTGAACTCCGCCAAAAGATTGGCCGAGCGCGGCTGCGAGGTGACGTTCGTCCCGGTGGATGAGTGCGGGGTGGTCGATCCCGAAGACGTGCGGCGAGCGCTGCGCCCCGCGACGCGACTGATCACCATCATGATGGCCAACAACGAAACCGGCGTATTGCAACCGGTGGAGGAGATCGGGCGCATCGCCGCCGAAGCCGATGTTTACTTCCACACCGACGCGGTGCAGGCCGCAGGCAAGGTGAAGATCGACGTCAAGAAGATCGGCTGCGACCTGCTTTCGATTTCCGGACACAAGATGCACGCGCCGCAGGGTGCGGGCGCGCTCTACGTGCGCCGCGGGACGCTGCTTGATCCGCTTTTTGTTGGTGGCAGCCACGAGCGCTCGCGGCGCGCCGGCACCGAGAACCTGCCGGGAATCGTCGGGCTAGGCAAGGCCGCGGAGATCGCGCGCGAGTCCCTCGCCCACGGCGAGGACGCCAAGTTCGCCGCGCTGCGCAACCGTCTGGAGACCACGATCCTCGCCACCGTGGATTCCGCCGGCGTCAACGGCGCAGGCGCGCCGCGCGTGCCGACCACAACGAATCTGCATTTCGATTTCATCGAGGGCGAAGCGCTGGTGATCGCACTCGACCTGAAGGGACTGGCGGTCTCGACCGGCGCTGCCTGCTCCTCCGGCGCGCTCGAGCCTTCGCACGTGCTCAGCGCCATGGGCCTGGCCCCCGAGCGCGCGCGCGCCAGCCTGCGCTTCAGTCTGGGCAAGCAGAACACAGCGGACGATGTCGACTACGCGCTCTCCATCCTGCCGGAGACGGTGGCGCGGCTGAGGGAGCTGTCGCCCGTGTATCAGAAGAGCGCCGTTGGCTCTTAGCTGTTAGCTTTTGGCTCTCGGCTTGGTTCCTGGACCGCCAGCATTCCTCCAATAGCGACGATATAATTGATTTATCGTGTAAGAGACGCAGCATGCTGCGTCTCTACCTGTTAATGGGCTAAGAGCCAAAAGCCAATGGCCGCTTCTCCCATCGCCGTCGCCATGTCGGGCGGTGTGGATTCTTCCACCGTCGCGGCGATGTTGTGTGCCCAGGGACACAGCGTAGTCGGGCTGACCATGCAGCTCTGGAACCAGCGGCGGCTGGCGGGGCGCGCGGGTATGCCCGAGGTGGCGCACGGGCGCTGCTGCTCGCTCGACGACGTTTACGACGCGCGCCGCGTGGCCGAGCACCTCGGCATCCCCTATTACGTGGTCAACTACGAGCAACGCTTCGAGCAGGAGGTGGTGCGGCCGTTCGTATCCGAATACCTTGCCGGACGCACGCCCATCCCCTGCAGCCTGTGCAACAACTCGATTAAGTTCGACCAGTTCCTGGTGACCGCGCGGCAGATCGGCGCCGAGCGCCTGGCCACGGGGCACTACGCCCGCGTCGAGTTCGACCCGGCGCGCGGACGCTGGCTGCTCAAGCGTCCCGCCGACCGCGCCAAGGACCAGACATATTTTCTGTTCGGGCTGACGCAGGAGCAGCTCAGCCGCACGCTGTTCCCGCTGGGCGAGTTGCGGAAGTCTGAAGTGCGCGAGCTGGCGCGGCAGCACGGCCTCGCGCTGGCCGAGAAGCCCGACTCGCAGGAGATCTGCTTCGTCCCCACCGGCGACTACAAGGCATTCCTCGACGCCTACACCGCGGAGCAGGGCGAGCGTGTGCCGGACACCGCGGGCGAACTGGTCACCGCCGATGGCGAAGTGATCGGCATGCACAGCGGCATCCACAATTTCACCGTCGGACAGCGCAAGGGATTGGGCGTCGCCACCGGCTCGCCGCTCTATGTTCTCGAGATCCGCGGCGATTCGCGCCAGGTAGTGGTGGGCAACCAGGACGAACTCTACTCACGCACGCTGCGCGCCCGCGACGTCAACTGGATCGCCGTCAACGAACTGCGCGAGCCCATGCGCGTCGCCATCAAAATCCGCAACCGCCACGAGCCCGCGCCGGCGACCATCGAGAGGGGAAGCGGCGGCGAGGTGCTCGCGATGTTCGATGAGCCACAGCGCGCCATCACACCCGGGCAGGCCGCCGTGTTCTACGACGGCGACGTAGTCGTGGGCGGAGGATGGATCGTTTAGCGCGGCTAGAAGCCACTCCCTTTCAAAACAAATTCGTCGATGATGCGCCATGTTCCGTTTCAGCACCGCGCCCGAAACGAAGATTGGCGCCGCGCCTTTTCCGGTCCAGAACCGTTCACACCAGTAGCATCGCGCACTACTCTAGCTAAATAAGTGGAGCTTCTTGAGTGAGGGGGGTGGGGGTGGATCGGGTGTCGCGGTGATGGTCCCTTTCGGCACATCCTCACAGCCTCCGGCCAGCAAGGAAGGCGGCGGCCCCAACGGTACAAGCGAAGCTGGAGTGCGCGCCGAGCGCGCTGGCCGCAACCGGGTCCCAACCGCCCTGGGATATCTGCTGGCGACGGTGCTGACGGCGGCGACTTTGCTTCTGCGCCTGGCCCTAAGCTCCCGGTTCGGCGACCATCCGGCGCTGGAACTGTTTTTCATTCCCATTATTCTGAGCGCGGTTGCCGGCGGACTGGGTCCGGGGCTGGTCTCCACCGCGCTGGTCGCCATAGCTACGGACTACTTCCTTCTGCCGCCCAAGCACTCCTTCGCCATTCAAAGCGGTCTGCATAGCCTGGAGTGGCTGGTCCTGATCCTGGCCGGCACTCTGACGAGCGTTCTGCTACGTAGGTCCTCCGTGGGCTGGCGTCGCGCTGTCGGATGTTCCCTCGGCAACGAGAGACCTGAAATGAGCCCTGATTCGGAGGCCGGTGTCTCGCGCACGATTCTCATCTCCGCGGGCAGCACTTGCGCAGCTCTCGGTGCTGTGTCCCTGGTTGGTTGGTTCTTCCACATCACCGCCTTGACGCGCGTCGGGCCCGCCTTCAACCCCATGATGGCCAACACTGCAGTGGGATTGTTCTTGGATGGGCTGGGCCTGCTGTTCCTGGCTGCCGGGCGGCCGAAAGGAGCGTTGGGTGGCGCGGTTTGGAGTTTGCTGGCCGGCATCCTGACGCTGGCGGAATTTGGCTTTTCCATAGACCTGCACATCGACGAGCTGTTGGTGCGCGACTACCTCCGGACTCTGCCGGCCTCTCCGGGACGGCCCGCGCCCAATGCCGCCCTGTGCTTGGTGTTTTGCGGCGTCGCATTGTTGTGGGCGTCGATACCGCGCTGGCGCGAAAAGGCCGCCGTCATCATCGGCGTGCTGGGTGCGGTGGTATTTGCGCTGGGGGCCGCGGCCGTGTCCGGCTATGTGATTGGTCTTCCCATGTACGCCTTCGGAAATTCGAAGCCCATGGCGGCGAACGCCGGACTCGGATTTTTGGCGATGGGTTTGGGGGTCATGGCGCTGGCGTGGCACCGCACGCAGCCGAGCCCGGATGCGGAAGGCAGAATCCTGTTCTCGGCGGAGCGTAAAGTCCGCGCCGGTTTCGCCCTAGCGCTTGCGGTTTTGATCTTGATCGGGGGCATGTCGTATTTCAGCCTGGTCCGGCTGCGCGAGGACAGAGTATGGGTTGATCATACCCATCAAGTGATCGCCTCTCTACGGCTCGTCCTCTCGATCCTTACCGACGCCGAGACCGGCGTCCGGGGATACGTCATCACCGGCAAGGAAGAGTTCCTCGAGACTTACCAAAACGCGGCGAGCGACGCCGACACCGAAATGAGAACATTGCGGAGTCTTACCGCCGACAACGGCCGTGCAGCGGGACCGATTGGAGACGCTGGTGCAGCTCGTCTCAGCGCGGCTCTCCGTCCTCCAAGACACGGTCGACGCGCGCGGCAAGGAAGGCTTCCGGGCCGCGCAGGAGCACGTCGCCAGCGGCAGGGGAGAGCAAATCCGCGATCGCATTCGTGGGATGCTCGCCGAGATGGAAGCCACCGAGCAAAGCTTATTGCAAGAGCGCGCTGCCCGCGCCCATCACACCGGCACGGTGGCCAGAACGGTGATCATCGCAGGCATCACCTTGGCCTTTGTTTTCGTGGTGGTGGCGCTGTTTGTGATCAGCGCGGACTTCGCCGGCAGCCGTCGGGCGCGGGCGGCGCTGCAGGAGGCCCGCGACCAGCTCGAGACCCGGGTGCGCGAGCGCACCGCGGAACTGGCCGAAGCCAATGAGGCCACGCTGGGCAGCGAGGCACGCTTGGCAGGCGTCATTCATTCGGCGATGGATGCCATCGTCACCGTGGACGAGCAACAGCGCATCGTGCTGTTCAATCCTTCCGTCCGAGAAGATGTTCGGCTGCCCGGCCGCCGACGCCCTGGGGCAGCCGCTGGATTGGTTCATCCCCGAGCGCCTGCGCTCGGCCCACGCTCGTTACATCCAGGATTTCGGCGAGACCCACGTCACCCGGCGGCAGATGGGAGCGCTGGGCTCGATCGCCGCAGTGCGCACCAATGGCGAGGAGTTCCCCATCGAAGCCTCCATCTCGCGGGTGGACGTGGCAGGACGAACCCTGTTCACCGCCATCGTCCGCGACATCACTGAGCGCAAGCGGGCGGAAGAGGGGGCACGTAAGAGCGAAGAGCGCCTCCACCTTGCCCTGAGGCACGCCAACGCCGGTATTTGGGAATGGGACTTGCAAACCAACCAGAACACCTGGTCGGAGGAAGTTTGGAGGTTGTACGGTCTGGAACCCCACCGTTGTGAGCCCTCTTACGAAGCGTGGCTCGCGGCCGTCCATCCTCATGATGGCGAACGGGCCGCACGGAGGGTGCGCGAGGCCGCCAGCCAGGGCAGCGAGCTCAGCCTGGAATATCGCACGTCGGGACGCACCGGAGAGGTACGCTGGCTCCTGGCCCGCGGGCAACCCATACGCGACGCCAGCGGCAAGCCCATCCGCTACCTGGGTGTGGTCCTGGACATCACCGAGCGCAAGCGGGCACAGGAGAAGCTGGTCGAAGCCCACCGCAGGACCACCGCCATCCTGGAAAGCATATCCGACGGCTTCAACACCTTTGACCGTGAGTGGCGCTATACCTACGTCAATGCGGCAGGCGCGAAAATGGTGGGCAAGGCGCCCGAGGAAATGCTAGGCAAGAATTTCTGGGGGTTGTGGCCGCATGCGGCAGACTCGCCCTTCGGCGCCGCCTACCGCCGATCCGTGGCGGAAAACGTCCCGCTCCAGGTCGAGGCCTTTTACCCCGAGCCTCTCAACGCGTGGTTTGAGGTCCGCTGCTATCCCTCGCCCGAGGGGCTGGCGCTGTTCTTTAACGACACCACCAAGCGCAAGCGGGCGGAGGAGGAGATCCGGCTTTTGAACGAGGATCTGGAGCGGCGTGTCGCCGAGCGCACCGCGGAACTGGAAGCCGCCAATCGGGAATTGGAGTCCTTCAGCTACACCGTCTCCCACGATCTGCGCGCTCCTTTGCGGACAATGGATGGTTTTGCCGATGCCTTGCTGGAGGACTATGGTCCACAGCTTCCCGCGCAAGCCAGGGATTATCTGGCCACCATTCGCCGCGGAGCGCAGCGCATGGGAACCTTGATCGACGATCTGCTGGCTTTCTCGCAGCTCGGCCGAAAGCCCCTGGTCCGGCAGTCCGTCAACATGGAAGCGCTGGTTCACGGGGCTCTGGAGGAGATGGGCCCGGAGTGCAATGGAAGAAAGATCGAGTTTCTGGACGGAGCTTTGCCCGCAACGCAAGGCGACCCCGCGCTGCTCAAGCAGGTGTGGATGAACCTGATCTCCAACGCCATCAAGTATTCGCGCCACGCGGAGCAGGCCAGGATCGAGATCGGCTCTCTGGCGGAGGCGCGAGCGAAGGTGTACTTCGTCCGCGACAACGGCGCCGGCTTCGACATGAAGTACGCCGGCAAGCTGTTCGGCGTCTTCCAACGCCTGCACCGCGCCGACGAATTTGAAGGCACCGGCATCGGCCTGGCAACGGTGCAGCGCATCGTTCAGCGGCACGGTGGCCGGGTGTGGGCGGAAGCTCAG
>DATNJE010000266.1:0-26022 GCA_035604095.1 Terriglobales bacterium | reverse complement strand
GCCGATGGCGCGGCGCACGCCAATCTCCCGGGTGCGCTCGGTCACCGAGATCAGCATGATGTTCATCACCCCGATGCCGCCCACCAGCAGCCCGACCGAGCTGATGATGCCGGTCAGCACCACCAGTGCGCCCGTGAGCTGATTCCAGAGCTGGGTCAGGAAATCGGACGAGATGACTTCGAAATCGTTTTCCTGGTTGTGCCGCAGATGGCGCAGGCGGCGCATGGCCTCCGTCACCTGGTCCACGGCAAGCTGCGGGTCGCCGTGCTTGGGGATAGTGAAGGCGATGTGCGTCTCCTTCGATTCGGGGTAGTTCTTCTGGAAATTTGAGAGCGGGATGACCGCGAAGCTGTCCACGCCGCCACCGCCGAACAGGCCGGGATCTTTCTCGAAAATTCCGATCACTTCGTACTGGCGGCCGTTGACGTATGCCACCTTGCCGATGGGGTCGGTATTGGGGAAGAGCGAGTCGGCTACGGCCGCGCCCAGCACCACGACGTCGCGCGAGTGCTCCTCGTCGAAGCGGGAGAGAAAGCGGCCTTCATTGACGGCGAACAGCGGGATGGCATCCATGTAGTCGGGTGCGGCGCCGCGCAGGATGATGCGCTCCACGCGCTTGTCGCCCACGTGCATCTCGTTGGTTTCGCCGAAAAAGAAGGCGCGTGTCTTGAACGGGGTGGCCAGCTCGATGGCGGGGCAGGACTGGCGCAGGTATGGCACGTAGTCCGTCTCCAGGTAGCGGCGCGTACGCATCTTTTCCGGCAAACGGTCGGGCGGCTGGCCGAACGGGATGCGGGAGATGAAATAAGTCCGCGACCCGAATGATTCGACGCGCTTCTGGATGTAGAGGTTCAGGCCGTCGATGATGGAAGCCACCGAGATCACCGAGGTCACGCCGATGAAGATGCCCAGCACCGTCAGCGCAGAGCGCACCTTGTGTCCGCGCAGGGTGGCCAGCGCGTTCCTCAGGTTCTCTTTGATCTCGGCGCGCTGCATCGTTACTCCGACCTCAACGCGACCACGGGATCAAGCCGTGCGGCACGCGTTGCAGGGTAGATGCCAAAGAACAATCCGATGGCGGAGCTGAGGATCAGCCCGAGGACGGCCACCCATGTCTGCACCGAAGCGGGGAAGGAAGTGAAGCTGCGCAAGGCAAGCGCGCACAAGAACCCGCCCAGGATGCCGGCGGCGCCGCCGATGATGCATTGCAGCACGCTTTCCAGCAGGAACTGGCGGCGGATGTCGCGCTGGGTGGCGCCCAGAGCGCGGCGCACGCCGATCTCCTTGGTGCGCTCGGTCACGCTCACCAGCATGACGTTCATGATGACGATGCCGCCGACAACGGCGGAAATCGAGCTCACCATCACAAACACGGCGAAGAAAGCGCCACTGATGGAGCGCCACAGCGAGATGTAGCTTTCTTTGGTGCCGATGAAAAAGTCCTCGTCCTGCCCGGGCTGGAGGTGGCGGCGCGCGCGCATCACCAGGCGCGCCTCGTCTTGGGCCTGCTCGAAGGCAGGCCCTCCCGCGGTCTTTATGTTGATGGTGAGGCTGGAGCGCGTGCCCATCTGGCGCAGATACACGCGCAGCGGGACGATCATGAAATTGTCCTGCTCCTGGCCCAGCACGGAGCCGATGCGCTCCATGGTGCCGATGACGCGGAACTCATCGTTGCCGACGCGCAGCACCTGGCCGAGCGGATTCGTGCCGGGGAAGAATTCGTCCACCGGCGTCTGGCCGATGATGCACACGTTGCTCATCTGCTGGTCTTCCGAATCGCTGAAGTAGCGGCCGAGCTCGATGGTGCGGGTGTCGATGTCCGCCATGTTGGCCGTGTGCCCGAGCAGGTTGATGTCCTGCAGTTCCTTCTCGCGGTAGCGCACGTGGACGGACGTGGTGGCGGAGGCTCCGACCATTTGGCAGGACGCACAGCGCTCGCTGACCGCGCGCACGTCGTCCCACTCGATGCGTTTGAAGCGCAGGGCCTTGATTACCGCGTCCCAATCCGTGACCACGAAGGGCGTCTTCGCGATCTGGAAGACGTCGGTGCCGAGGTTGGCGATCTTGTTCTCGACGTAGGCGTTCGCGCCCTGCACGATGGTCATGACGGTGATCAGCGTGGCCACGCCCAGCGTCAGCCCCACGATGGTGAGCGAGGCGCGCAGCTTGTGCGCGCGCAACGCTTCCACACTCTGCCGAAAAATGTCTTCCAGGCGCGACACGGCCCACCCTTTTCAGCTTCGACTTATCAAGACACCCCGGAAGCAAGGATTATTCACCAGGGTGGAGCAGGCCTCTAAGCCTGCATTAATGCGGCCCCTAGAGTTTCGGGCTTCAGCCCCTGAAGGTAGCTCAATCGTCACACCGAGACACATACGCACCACCATCAGCACCTCAGCGGCTGAAGCCGAACACCAGAGACGCTGCGATTGTGCAGGGCTGAAGCCCTGCTCCACCCCGATCGGTCCGACATCGTGAATAGTCCGGGGGAAGGGGTGCGCCGTTCGGCGAAAGCCTCCCAGGTGTCTCTTTGATATCGTAACAGCCGGGCACAACCGCAAAACGGCCTCGGACACGATGCCGCAACTTGTCTGCATGTGCCGTGTATAAAGTATGGAGTTGAAGTGTGCGCAGGCGGTGAAGGCGCGTTACCATGAGCGAAGGGCGACGTAGGAAAATCGACTGGCTGGATCTGCTGTGGTTGATCTTCCTGGCCGGCCTGGCGATCCTGCCCCCGGTGCGCGAGTACCACAAGCAGCTCACCCTGCTCGGGATCGGAATCCTGCAACTCTCTGAAGGCTGGCTGATCGCGCGCCTTCCCGAGCGCGGCCGTTCTTACGTGGTTTTGCTCAAGATTCTGCTGGCCACGCTGCTGCTGGATCACACCGGGGATGTGGGCATCAACAGCAGCTACTATCCCATCTACTACCTGCCCGTGGTCACCGCCGCCCTGTACTTCGGCCCCTTGAAGACGCTGCTCTGGACGCTGCTGGCTTCCGCCGCCTACTGTTCGTATCTGTATCCCGCGCTTCAGGAGTATGAACTGGACGCGGGCGGGGTGGCCGAACTGGCCATCCGTATTCTGTTCTTCTTCCTGGCCGCCGGCGTGGTGAACCGGTTCGTCCTCGAAAGCCGGCGGCAGTCGGACCGCTATCAGAAGCTGGCGGAAGAGCTTGCGGAAACCAATCGCCGGCTGGAACAGGCGCAGGACGAGGCGCGCCGCTCCGAGCGCCTGGTGGCACTGGGCCAGCTCTCTGCCGGACTGGCGCACGAGATTCGCAATCCGCTGGGCGTCATAAAAGGATCCGCGGAGATGCTGAATGAAAAGCTCCGAGGGTCGGACCCTCTGGCGAGCGAACTGGCGGGCTACATTTCCGGGGAAGTGGATCGGCTCAGCGCTCTGGTGAGCCGTTTTCTGGACTTCGCGCGGCCGCTGCGTGCCGAAGCGTCTCCGCAGGAGGCCGCGGCTTTGCTGGATCGGGCGCTCAAATCGGTGGCGCAGCAGTGGCGAGGAGGGCAGGTCAACATCGAACGGCAGTATCAGGAGAATCTGCCGCTGGTGCCGCTCGATGAAGGCCTCTGCGAGCAGGCCTTCCTGAATCTTGTCCAGAATGCTTACGAAGCCATGGGCAGCCAGGGCGGGACGCTCCGCGTGGAGGTTCTCGCTGCTCAATCCGATGGCCGCCGCGGCGTCGAAATCCGGCTGCAAGATACCGGCCCGGGCGTGCCGGCGGAGCTGCGGGAGCAGATTTTCAATCCGTTCGTTACTACCAAGCAGACAGGGGTCGGGCTGGGGCTCTCCATTGTGGCTAAGATTGTGGAAGAGCACCATGGTTCCATTCGGGTAGAGAGCGCGCCCGGCGGCGGCGCCCGCTTCGTGATCTTTTTTCCCGCGGAACCAGCGGGGGTTCGGAAGGAGACAGCACTGCTGCCCGGATAAACAACTATGCCGACGGTTCTGATTGTCGAAGACGAAGCCAAGATGCGCCGGCTGCTCGAGCTCAACCTGGGCGAGGACGGCTTCACGACGCTCTCCGCGGCGGACGCCGAGACTGGGCTGAAGCTTCTGCGCACGGAGTCGGTGGACCTGGTGGTCACCGATCTGAAGCTGCCGGGACAGGACGGCCTCGCGTTTCTGCAGGCGGTCAAGCAACTGAATGCCACGCTTCCGGTGGTGGTGATGACGGCGTTCGGCAGCGTCGAAACCGCGGTCGAGGCGATGAAGGCTGGGGCGGCCGACTACGTGATGAAGCCGTTCTCCCTGGCCGAAATGCGCATGGTGATCCACAAAGAACTGGACGTGCGCCAGTTGCGGGAAGAGAACCGCTCGCTACGCGAGGCCCTCGGCCGGCGTTACGAGCACCCCAACATCGTGGCGCGCGGCCCGAAAATGCAGGAAGTGCTGGCCACGGTGGAGCGCGTCGCGCCGACCAACGCAACCGTGCTGCTGGGCGGCGAGAGCGGCGTAGGCAAGGATCTGATTGCCCGCGCTATTCACGAGAAATCACGCCGCGCCTCCGGCCCCTTCGTCAAAATCAACAGCACCGCGATTCCCGAGACCTTGCTCGAAAGCGAACTCTTTGGCTACGAGAAAGGCGCGTTCACCGGCGCCGCCGCCAGCAAACGCGGAAAGTTCGAACTGGCGGACAAGGGAACGCTTTTCCTCGACGAGATCGGCGACGTCCCGCTGACAGTTCAGGTGAAGCTGCTGCGGGTTCTCCAGGAGCGTGAGTTCGAACGGCTGGGCGGCACCCGCACGGTGAAGGTGGATGTGCGGCTCATTGCCGCCACCAATCGCGACCTGCGCGAGGCCCTCGAGCAGCACACCTTCCGCGAGGACCTCTATTACCGGTTAAACGTCGTGCCCATCGATATCCCTCCGCTGCGCGAGCACAAAGAAGATATCCCCGACCTGGTGAAGCTGTTTCTCTCGCGGTTTGCCGCGGAGTCCGGCAAGCAGATCACCGCGATAGCGCCCGAAGCGTTGCACGTTCTGACGGACCATTACTGGCCGGGAAATGTTCGCGAACTTCAGAACGTCATTGAGCGGGCCTGCGCCCTGGCGAATGGGTCGGTGCTCGGATCTTCGGACATCCGTCTCGACGCGCAGCGCGCGAAGGCGGCGAATTCATCCGAACCCGTTTTGCCCGAAGGAATGACTCTCGAGCAGTGGGAAGACGAGATCATTCGCGAGGCCCTGCGGAAAGCTGACGGCAACAAGAGCCAGGCGGCCCGCAGGCTGGGGCTCTCGCGCAATGCGCTGCGCTACCGGCTGTCCAAGATCGGCATTGCGGATGATTCGGAGAAGGAGTGAGCGCTCTAAAGGTTCACTTGTATGGAAAGGGTCATAGCAGTTCGAGAGGTGTCAACAGTGCGGTCTTATAAGAGCTTCGGACTACTCGTATTGCTGCTTGTCCTGCTCGGGAACCTTGGATACCTTTATCGACCTCAAATCACTGCAATACTCTGGCACTGGCGGCATGGCAACTCAATAAGAGTCGCTCCTTATCAGATTCCCGTACCCAGAGGTTGGTTTGCGATACCGATACCTTATGGAGTCGAATTGACGAGCGCACATTCTTCTATATTTCGTGGATCTGAGACCGCAAACGTTTTGATCTGGACCAATCCAACTGGGAAGGTCGACTTGGAGTTCTGGAAATCGTTTACAGCGCACTCTCTCGAGAGTCGAGGTTTCACAACCGAAGAGCAAACACTTAGCGCGGGGGGAGAATTGGTCGTCTGTGTTAGCGGCACTAGACTGCTGGACGCGCGTAAGAAGATCGTGGTTGAACTAGACTGCACGTCCGAACATGAACTATCCCTAATGTTTCTCGGGCCCCAGTCGAAGACTCAGGAATTCTATGGTATTACGTCACAAATACGGAGGCTAGCTGCACACTGAGCCTCCTCGGTCAATTTGAGCGAACGCAACTTGCCTTTCGATCAAGCATTCGCACAGCGGTAGAGGCTGGCTGTTCTCACCGAGGGTGGCTGAAATCAACCACGTCGGCTGAAACCGGCCACCAACCACCTTCCCAACGTTCGCAGTCCACTCTCTTTCCCCTTGTGGCTCATCAAGTTACAGCCGTACTGTCGCTCGAGCCTCTGGCATGGCACATGCAACCTCTGTTGGCGCGGGATGTCTCCGTCGAGGGCAGTCATGCGAAGCAGACTCGCAACAGCACTCTTAATGATTCTGATGGTGGCGGGGCTTGGCGCCAGCCGCGCGCAGGCCCAATACGGCCCAGAGCCAGACGCACAAAGCGGCCCCGAGCCGCAATACGGCTCCGAACCGGGCGCACAGTACCCGGATCAGGGATCGCAATATCCCCAGCCGGGCCCGCAAGCCGGCAACGCACCAGCGCAAGCCAGCCCCGAGCCGGGCGCGGCACGCATCAGCCTGATTCGCGGCGAAGTTTCCACGCAGCGCGGCGATTCCGGTGGCTGGTCGGCGGCGGCGCTGAATGCCCCCATGGTGGCGGGCGATAAGATTTCGACCGGCGACAACGCTAGTGCCGAGGTGCAACTCGACTTCGCGGACGTGCTCCGCTTGGCCGACCATGCGCAGGCCCAGATCGCGACCCTTACGCGGACCGCTATCCAGGTTCAGGTAGCACAGGGCCTCGCCAGCTACACGGCTTTCAAGGACGGTGAAGCTCAAGTCGAGATCGACACACCCAACCTGGCGATTCACCCGATCGGCAAAGAGGGCAGCTACCGGATTCTGGTTAGTTCGCCGGAGGAGTCAGAGGTGATTGTCCGCAAGGGCGAGGCGGAAATCTCAACTCCGAGCGGCAGTGTTCGCGTCCAAAAGGGCCAACTGATAACGGTGCGAGGAACCGGAAACGACGCTCAATATAAGGTTGCCGAAGCGCCCTCCAAAGATGACTGGGATCAGTGGAACAACGACCGGGATCACATCATCCGCAGTGCCGCATCCTGGGGCCACACCGATCGCTACTACACTGGGAGCGAGGATCTGGACGCCTACGGAAACTGGACCACGGTTCCGGATTACGGCCCGGTGTGGGTCCCGGCGGTCGCTCCGGGATGGGTGCCTTATCGCGCCGGCAACTGGGTTTGGGAGCCGTACTGGGGTTGGACCTGGGTGTCCTATGAACCC
This sequence comes from Terriglobales bacterium, assembly GCA_035604095.1. Lineage (GTDB taxonomy): Bacteria > Acidobacteriota > Terriglobia > Terriglobales > Acidobacteriaceae > JAHFUA01. The sequence goes on along the minus strand of DATNJE010000266.1, from coordinate 18,896 downwards.
TGGGGCTGGGCTCCGTATCACTACGGACGCTGGTTCCTCTGGGGCAATTCGTGGGCGTGGTGGCCCGGACCAGTCGGCGGTTTTGGTTTTGGGTATCCTTACCGGCCAATCTGGGCGCCGGCTTATGTCTCCTTTTTCGGATTTGGCGGAGGGGGATTTGGATTCGGCATCGGCTTCGGCGGTTTCGGCTCGTTTGGATGGCTGCCCATCGGGCCAGGTGACCGCTTCTTTCCGTGGTGGGGCGGTTACCGCGGGCGCTTTGGTGTGGTGGGCATCGATCGCTTCAACGGTTTCCGTGGCGGATGGGGGCCTCTGCATGGTGGGGATCGCTTCTCCAACGTGCGCATGGCGATGAACAATGAGCGCATGCGCAATGCGTTCTCCAGCGTTCCGGCGGGGCGCTTCGGCCAGGGACGGGTTGCGGCGACGCCGGTGAGCCGCGAGATGCTCGGCGGCGCCCACGCTATGACCGGGAATCTGCCGGTGACCCCCACGCGGGCGAGTTTGTCGGCCAGCGGCCGTGCGGCAAGTCCGTCCACCACCCGCGGCGGGGCGCAGCACTTCTTCGGCAGCCGCACCGCAGCCGCGCCGCGGTCCTTTGAACGGCAGGCAGCGCAAGTACACCAGTCTATCCAGCGCGATGGCCGCTTTGCCTCGGGCCAGACCATGCAAGCGCAGAGCTCACGGCCACCTGCTCCCGGCAACGCATCGCGCCCTGGCAGTCCAACGACAGCGAGGCCGAGCGAGCCATCCGGCAGGGGAGCTTCCTCGGGGAACACGGCATCGCGGCCGGCGGTTAACTCCGCTCCGCGTTCCTCCGCGCCGGACCGCGGTGCAGGCTGGCAGCGCTTCACACCGCAGCCCCGCTCGGCAGCCTCGCAACCTTCGACCCGCAGCCAAGCGAGCAGTGGGTATGGCCGTAGCGGATATGGAAACGGTGGTTATGGAAGCGGCGCTTACGGCCGTGGCGGATACGGAAGCGGCGGGTACGGAGGTTATTCCCGGCCGACACTGAATATGAGCAAGCCCATCGTCACGCCACGGTCCTCTGGAGGGTACGGCGGTGGCCGTTATCCCAGCGGTGGCGGGTATCGCGGAGCACCCAGCGGAGGAGGCCATTCCGCTCCGAGTGGTGGGGGGCACTCGTCGGGTGGAGGGCATCCTTCCGGTGGCGGACACTCCCGCCGCTAGTCCCCGGCGGCTTCCATTTTGTCCTCCGTTGCCGGGTTCCAGCTCAGCACGCGCCGCGGCCAGGCGTAGCGCGCGACGCGCGCGTCCTCAAGAAAATTCAGGATCTGCGCCTGGGCATCCAGATAGCCGCGCAACATGTTGGGAGCCGCAATCCGCGGGTTGCTGTGGAGCGTAGTGCCGGCGCGAGGGGCTGCGGCGGGCAGATGGCGAAGCAGCGGACGTGGCGGAAGCGCCGCTCGCCCAGCACGATCTCCACTTCTTCGGGGCGCAGGCCCAGCGAGGCCGCGGCCTGCTCACAAACCGAGTTCATGGTGGAGAGCAGGCCCAGCTCCTGCTGCAGGCTCTGCTGCATGAGGATGTCGAGCCCACACAAGCCGACATCAATGAAGGTGTCAATCCGATGGTGGGCGATGCCCGGCAGGCTCATCATCACCAGGAAGACCACGTCCGCGCCCAGCCGGACGGCGGGGCGGATGGGCTCATTGGCGCACAGGCCGCCGTCGCCGCAGACACGCCCCGCGATGCGCACCGGCTCGAAGGCAATCGGCAGCGCCGAGGACGCAACCACCGCGCCGATCAGGTCGTCGGTAGCCAGGATCTCGCGCACGAAGCTGGGATCGGCGCCGGGATCGTGGATCAGCCGGGCCACGGGCGTGTTGCAGAAAAAGCGCGGATGGCCCGATTCCAGGTCGGCCACGGTGATGCCCAGCCGGATCGGCGACGCGCTCAATTGCTGGTTCGTCATCGCCTCGCGCAGGATGCGGGCACGCTCATAGTTGGTGAACAGGCCGGTGTGCAGGGTGATCCGCAAGAGACCCTGCGCGAGAACCCCGAGGCGCGGCGCCCAGCCCTTGCGAAACAAGACCAGCAGCAGCAAAACCATCAGTCCGGCCGCCAACGCGAGGCCGTAACCTGCCAGCAACGCACCCAGGTTGACGCCAGCCAGCATCGAGTGCAAGACCACGGCAACGGCGATCCAGAAAATCACGTTGCCGGCGATGGAGAGGGCGGCTTTGCGCAGATCAGGCTGCCACCGCCTGCCGCCTTAGCCGGCTACGCCAGCTCCAATTCAATTTTCTTCGCCGCCGGATCCAGCTTGGCAATCCGAAAGTTGCGAATCTGCCCGGCGCGGACGGCTTCCGGCTTGGCCTCGCCGCCGGCCGCGCCGCCCTTCCAGTGCGCCTTTAGCATAGAACTCAGCGAGGATAAATCCGCTTTGGATTCGGCCCGCGCCTCTTCCTTCGCCACGCCCTCTGCGGCGATTCGGCACGTGCCCTGGATGCCTTCGCCCAGTTCCACGCGAGCGTGCCCGCCCGAAACTTCGGTCATGCGGCCCGTGACCACGTCGCCTTCCTTGTGTTCGGCGATGTATTCATCCAGGCCGCTGGGAACCATTTGCTTGATGCCCAGCCGCAACTGCCGCTTTTCTTTATCGACGGCGAGCACCTGGGCCTTGACCGGCTGCCCCACCTTCAGCACTTCCTGTGGGTGATTGATGCGCCTTTCGGCGCTGAGGTCGCTGACGTGAATCATGCCCTCGACGCCTTCGGAAAGCTGCATGAAAGCGCCGAATTTGGTGATGCTGGTGACCGGACCTTCGATCACGGATCCCACCGCAAAGCGCTGCGCCACCTCGGTCCAGGGATCTCCCAGCGCCTGCTTGAGGCCCAGGGAGATGCGGCGGTCCTCCGCATTTACCCCCAGAACCACCGCTTCCACGGTTTCGCCCGGCTTCACCACGTCGCTGGCGCTTCTCAACTTTTTGGCCCACGACATCTCCGAAACGTGGATCAGCCCTTCAATCCCCGGCTCCAGTTCCACAAACGCTCCGAACTCGACGACGCGCGTCACCGCGCCACGCACGCGCTCGCCGGCCTTGTACTTTTCGGCCACCGAATCCCAGGGATGCGGCTGAAGCTGCTTCATGCCCAGCGAAATGCGCCGCTTGTCGGGATCGACCTTGAGCACTTTGACTTCAATCTGCTGGCCGAGCGTTAGCACGTCCGAAGGCTTGTTGACGCGGCCCCAGGCCAGGTCACTGACGTGCAGCAAGCCGTCCACTCCGCCCAGATCGACGAAAGCGCCGTAATCGGTGAGGCTGCGGACGGTGCCGCTCATCGTCTCGCCTTCCTTGATCTCCGAGAACCGGCGTTCCTTCACCGAGCGCTCTTCGGCTTCGGCAACGGCGCGGTGGTCCACCACCACGTCTTCGTCGGCCACGTCGAGCTTGATAATGCGGCAGTGAATCTCCTGCCCCACTAACTTCTCCATCTCGGCGGCGTCGCGCGTTCCGCTGCGCGAGGCGGGGAGGAACGCCCGCACTCCCACATCCACGCTGAGCCCGCCTTTGACCACGCCCGTCACCGTACCCACGATCGTCGCCTTGTCGGCGAAGGCCTTCTCCAGCGACGTCCAGTCCGTCGGCCGGTCAACCTTGAAGCGGGAAAGCTGGTAATAGCCTTCCGGATCGCGGCCCTTCACCGAGACCAGCAGCTTGTCGCCGGGTTTTACGGTTTCGCCCGCGCTCTGGAACGCCGCCAGCGGCAGGATGCCTTCGCTCTTGAAGCCGATATCGAGGAAAACCGACTCTCCGGAGACGACAACTACCGTGCCTTCGAGCTGTTTGCCGCCATCTTCCGCCTTGCGCGAATGGCTCTGCTCGTACTGGGAAAGAATCTGGTCGAAGGACTCGTCGGGTTCGCTGGTGGGTGGGGATTCCGGAATGTTTGGGTCGGACATGAGGATTGCCGTTTCATTACTAAGATAACACCGTGCCGGCTCCCCGGGGCTCGGGCTAGGAATAGACATGACCAATATGGTCATGTCGGGTATAATTCCTGTCATGAGAACCGTCAATATTAGTGATCTAAAAGCACGGCTCAGCGCCCACATCCAGAGAGTGCGGAAGGGCGAAGAGGTGCTGGTGTGCGACCGCAACCGGCCAGTGGCGCGGATCGTGCCCTGCCGGCCGGAAGATCATTCCGAGCAAGAGCGGCGGTTGATTGCCCGCGGCGTTCTCACTCCACCTTTGAAGCGACGGCCTTCCTCGGGGTCATGGCCCAAGCCGCCGGGGAACATCTCCGACGCGGTCATGGAGCGAGTATGGCAGGAAGAGCGGAAAAACCGCTGACGCGGGTTGTGGCCTTCTGGGACGCGAGCGCATTGGTTCCGCTCTGCGTACGCCAAACCCTCACGCCGCACGCCATCGCCCTGTACAAGAGCTACGAGGCTGTTGTTTGGTGGGCCACACCCGTCGAGATCGCAAGCGCCCTTGCCCGTCTGGTCCGGATGCGGCGGCTGGACTCCAGCCAGTGGACGAAGGCGCACAGTCTGGCTAAGGACCTTGCCGACGGTTGGTCTGTGATCCAGCCCTCCGACGCACTGCGCGCGAAGGCGACACAACTGGTGGAGCGTTACGATTTGCGGGCTGCGGACTCCCTCCAGTTGGCGGCCGCCCTGGAGTGGTGCGAAGACGCCCCGCAGAGCCGGGCTTTTCTGACTGCCGATCATAAGCTGCGGGAGGCGGCCATGCTGAGTGGGTTCGATTCGAAGCGCATATAACTGCCCCCCGGTCCCACCCCATGGCCCCTCGCCGGAACCCGCCTGCACTTCCGTAATCTCCAACCGAGCGATGGGAGCGTTCTGCAACCGTCCTTGGCAGGGGACGTGTTTCAGCTCCCCGAAGGACCTCTCAAGCTGTGATTCTGGCTGCTTCTCTCCTACCCTTTTGGCATATATAGGCCGGTCCGAAATGCTTACATACTGGGAAGCGTTATCCGGAGGAAAAAAGATGGATATCCGGTATAAGCCCGACCGGCCTGGGAAAATCCGGTTCGGTCGCATTTTCAGCTTGGCCACGCTTCTCATCTCCGTCGCTGCCCTGGTGCTTGCGCTAAGGAAGCCGCAACCGGTGGCGCCGCGGCAAACACCGGCGGCCATCGCCGCCAACGCCCAATCTTTTCAAGCTAAAGTGAGCCAGTTGGAGCAGGCCCGGGAGCAGGGCCAAAGCGGGTCGGAAGTACGCCTTACCGCGGGTGAAATTGGGGCTGCCATCGCTCAGGCACAGGGAGCAGTGCCGGTATCGCCGGCGCAGGGCAGGGCCCTAAACGCGGCTGGCCCCCCAGCCGGCACGTCCGCTGCTGCCGCGCCGGTTGAGCCGGCCAACCTTCAGGAACCGATCATCAGTTTTGAAGGCGACATAGTCCGCGGCCAGTTCGTGACCGAAGTGGCCGGGAAGAAGACTTACGTCACGGTAGCCGGCCATTTGGGCTCGAAGGACGGATATGCGACCTTTGAGCCCACGGAATTCAAGGTGGGAGACCTGAGCGTGCCAGTGTCGCTGGTCAATGACGCCCTGCAGAAGAAAATGCTGGAACAGCAGGACCGCTTAAAGCTGCCGGATTTCGTCAGCGACATGCGGGTGGAGAACGGCCAACTGGTGGTGACACAGAAGTAGCCCAACCATCAAGAAACGGCTTGGGTCATGCGAGGGAACGGCCGGCAGTGTGCGCTGCCGGCCGTGCCTTCGAGCTTTTCAGGTAGGGATGGACCTTACCTGTGTCCACCGCCGTGGCCGCCGCCACCGCCATGGAAGCCACCTCCGCCATGGAACCCACCACCTCCGCCACGGACGCCACTTGCGCCGCCACGGAAGCCGCCTGCGCCGCCGCGGAAGCCGCCGCCATTAGCGAAGCCACCGCGTCCGGCAAAGCCGCGTCCGCCGGCGAAGCCGCGTCCGCCATAGAAGCCGCGTCCGCCATAGTACCCGTGGAACCACGGGCCAGCGCCGATAAAGAGGCCGCCGGAGAACCAACTGGGACCGTAGTAGTCGTATGGAGCGCAGGCGTATGGGTAGTATCCATAGTAGCCATAGTCGCACACCGGGGCCGCGCCATAGTAGCCCGGACCGACTCCAACGCCGAACACAATCCTTTGTGCATGTGCGGGCGGTGCCGCAACCAAGCCAACGCCACATACAGCCAGAAGAGCCAGAACCCTTAGGTATCGCATTTGTGCACCCCTTCTCCGATCCGTAAAACCTCAAACCTCTGCCTCAACAGATGCAGAAGCATTGCCAAACGGCGTCCTCGTTCCAGGATTGACGGAAGCCGTGTGGTTTCAGCAGGATGCCCGGCGCAGCCCGGAGTGCGGACTTAGGTTGGCGATGGTGATTTTCGAGCGGGTTGGTGGTTTTCAGCCACCACTCAGACCCCCGTGGCTTGCGCGTCGTAGAATAACCACCCTTGGCTGGACGGACTGAGTTCGACAATCTGCGCGTGGTCCTGGTGGCGACGCGCAATCCTCTCAACATCGGGGCGGCGGCTCGCGCCATGAGTAATTTCGGGTTCTTTCAACTCCGCTTGGTCACCCCATACCCGGTAGCCTTTCGCGAGGCGCGGTCCGCCGTTGGAGCTTCGGCGCTGCTGGCCAGCGCGGAAGAACACCGGAGCGTTGCCGATGCCGTGGCCGACTGCGCCCTGGTGGTCGGGACCACAGCGATCCATGATCGGGAATTGCGGCACCCGCTGCGGCGGCTGGAACACGGTGGACGGCTCATCCGCAAGCAACTCGCAACCGGCCGCGTCGCCCTTTTGTTCGGTTCGGAGAAGCGCGGCCTCTCGAACCGCGATCTCAGCCACTGTCATTGGCTGATGCGCATCCCCACGCGCGAACAGCACAGCTCGATGAACCTGGGGCAGGCGGTGGCGGTCTGCCTGTACGAACTGGTGCGCGAAACCAGGGCCGTTCGGCAGGCTGGGAAACTGCAGCCCGCTACTGCCGGCGAGATGGAGCGCATCACCGCGATGCTGTTCGACGCACTGCGCGCCAGCGGCTACACCAGTCCACGCACCGCGGCTTCCGCCCACGAGAAGCTGCGCCGGCTGGTGCGCCGCCTCCGCCTGCAAGCCAGTGACGCCGAGGTATGGCTGGGTATGCTTCGACAGATTGTGTGGAAGCTGAAGCCGGGTGGATAAGCTGACATGGCACCAGGTTTTCAATGCGCGGGTTGCGGCGAGTGGAACGACACCTTCCTGGATTTCTCCGCCGGAATTCAGCAGGATTATATTGAAGACTGCCAGGTTTGCTGTAAACCGAATGTTCTGCACATTACGTGGGACATGTCAGCGAGGGAGTATGCGATCCGGACGGAATTGGAGTAAGCGCACCTGCACGTAACCGGGCTGTTTTCGTCGCAACCAGAACCTCCAACAGAGTTGCCGTGTTACGAACGCTTGCTGAGATGGTGATGAGCGCCGCTGAGACCTGGGGACGTTGTTCCGCCAGCGAGTCAAGACGGTCACTCACGTTGTGGAGTTGCTGAGCTTCGTGCAGAATCGCTTTCGCCCCGCAGTCTAATGGCTGAGCGCTGTGCAAGTATTTGCATCTTGACAAGCACCGTACCCGCTGGCAATATCCCTCCCCGTTTGCCTCCTTGTTCCCGTTCTCTGCTGTAGCCAGGCCGAACGAACCCCATAGGAAAAAACATACAGAGCCGAACCCCGCATAAGCGAGGGGCGGAAAAGCACGGGTCTGGAACCGTCCGAGAAAGTGGCTGCCCGGGCGTGCAACTTTGCCGCTGGCGAAGAGCAATACCGACTTGGTGGAGTGTGCAGTCAGAAATCGCATAATCGCCGCATTAAATGCGAATTACCCATTGCCATATCGGTATCAACCCCAGCGGTGGATGGGCCTGGGCGCTCCGCCTGCTAAGGAAGCGCCTTGGACTTGCCCGTCTGGCATGCGCCTTCGGGCTGCTTGCGCTGCTCGTTTCTGCCATATCGCCCTTGGATGATTTGGTACAGCCGGACTTCTCCCGCCACTTCAGGAACGGACATCGCATCGTCACAGCTTCCAAGCTGCTGCAGGCGGGGCATCGGTTCAGGCGGAATTGGGCCGCCCCGGCGATCACGTTTGGCGCCCATGCTACACCGGTCCGCCATGCGGCGGACCATTCCATACCCGGCCTTCCTGCCTGCTTAAGCTCGCCGGGTTTCGAGCGTTCAATCGCTGCGCGGGCGCCCCCCTGCTGGCTCTTCCATTTATTGCGCGAATAACTCATAAAGCCGAACCCCGCGTAAGCGAGGGGCGGAAAACCACCGTCCGAAAAGAGGGCGCCGGTTCATCCTGCGTCTCGGAAAAAGAGGAAATACCATGCGTAGAGCATTTGTCGCGTTTGTTGTCGTTCTCAGTGTCCCGCTTGTTTTGCTGGCCTTCCACTTCACAACCATTGACGTAGCGGGCGCTTCCCAACCAGGGGGCACCGCCGCGGAAGGCATCAACGTCCAGGGGGACGTCGTCGGAACCTATTCTGACAGCGGAGGATTCGCGCACGCTTTCCTGCGGAAGAAAACTATTTTCAAGACCATTTTCACGACCATTGATTTCCCCGGGGCTGTGGATTCAGTGGCCAGGGGAATCAACCTGCTCGGCGACATTACCGGAGAGTATGACGATGGCGTCATCAACCACGGCTTCCTGCGCCGCAATGGCAAATTCACCACAGTGGATTTCCCCGGCGCCGCCAACACCTACTTTCTCGCGATCAATGACTTCGGAGTGATCGCGGGCACCTTTGACGACAACGTCACGCCCCACGGTTTCATCTACAACCAAGGGAAGTTCACCTCCATTGACTTCCCGGGGGCCTTGGGAACGGTGGTGACCGGCATCAACGATTTGGGCGACGTTGTGGGGTACTACTCCGATGCTGTGACACTCCATGGTTTCTTGCGGAGCAACGGCCGCTACACCACGATCGAGCCCACGGGCGCGACCGGCAGCATGGCCCGCGGCATCAACACGCGTGGCGACATCGTTGGGACGTATGGGGACGCTGCCGGCGCCGGCCACGCGTTCCTCTTCAGGAAGGGCATCCTGTTCGGGAAGGGCACCTTCACGAACATTGATCTCGCCGGTGCCCGGGCCCGAGCCATCAACGACCTGGGCAACATCGTCGGGTTTTACATCGATAACTCGGGCAACACCCACGGTTTCGAAGCGACGCCGTAGGTGCTCGCTTCCAGGGAGAAAGCGCACAAAGCACGTACGATTTGGCCACAGAGGGCGGGGCCGTGATCATCGGCCCCGTTCTAATTTTCTTGCTTTGTTGCAGTTCCAGACAGTGGGCGCTCAGCTTAAGCGGCTACAGCATGATAATCCGAATCCAATGCGCACCAAGCTCCGTTCCAGCTAGCAGTTCATCAATTGGTGGCCAGAGCAGCCGGCACCTGGTTTTCCTCGACCGGGGTGCTGTGTTCCACATTCGCTGCGGAGCCGGTGTCGTCGTGGATTTCCAGGTGGCCCTTGGGGTCCGGCCGGCCCATTTTGATGGTTCCCTTCATCTGGGCGCCATCCTCGATGCTGATTCGCTGGGTCACCACTTCGCCGATGACGTTTCCGCCGCGGTGGATTTCCACGCGATCGCTGGCCGTAATGTTTCCCTGCAGTGTGCCGCGGATGATGACTTCACCGGCGTGCACGCTCGAGGTGACCACCCCTTCGCGTCCGACGCTGACGTGGCCGCCGGGCAGAGAGATGGAACCCTCGATCCGGCCTTCAATGTGAATGGGTTCGGAGCCGCTGACCTCGCCTTTGATCAGCAGCGATTTGCCAATGTAGGCCGTTTCCCCGCCGGCCGGCAAAGGTGGGCCGCCCGGGTGTCGCTGCTGTTCCCCCCGCGGCTGCGGCGGGTTGCTGATCGAATCGGTTGAGGTCCACATGGACTTGTCTCCTTAAAGTAGCTGTAGAGCGCTATTTATCCCAGGCCGTGTTTCTTGACTAGGTATCGCAAGGCCATGGCCCAAGACGGCGCCTTAAGGGACGGCTGGGCCTATGTGATCCTCGGCGAGGCGTCTACCAAGGGTCTTAGCTTGCCCTGAGGAGCTGAGCGAAGCGAAGCTGCCGAACGGGCCGCGGAAAGCGCCTCAAGTTTGCCGCAGAGGGAAGCGTCATTTATACTCGGAGTTTGTTTTGTCAGGAAACTTTTGATCAGGAGCGCCATCGTCCATGCCGAAGCGCACATTCCAGCCGAACCGCCGCCACCGCTCCAAGACGCATGGGTTCCGCGTCCGCATGAGAACCAAGGGCGGGCAGGCGGTGCTCGCGCGACGCCGCGCCAAGGGACGAAAGCGCGTCTCGGTGAAGCCGGGTTTCCGCGAGTAGTGACTGCCGCCATGGCGCGCCCTGAGGTAAGCCGGGTGCCCCCCGCGGGCGGCGCTGCGGCGGGGTTTTCGCGGCAGGCGCGGCTCCGCAAGCACGCCGACTTCGACAAGGTGTACCGCACCGGCCGGCGGCTTTTTTCCGCGCACATGACGGTGTTTTTCCTGCGGCGGGACCCCGGTCCGGCGCGCGTGGGCTTCACGGTCACGCGGGCGATGGGGACGGCGGTGGAGCGTAACCGCATACGGCGGCGGCTGCGCGAGGCCGTGCGGCTGAACCTGGGCACGGTCGGTAATGGGGTGGATGTCGTGATCCATGCCAAAAAGTCGGCGCAGGCAGCCGACTTCGCCGAACTGCGGGAAGAGATCGCGCGCGCGTTCGGGAAAATTAAGTCGTCGGCTGTCGGCCCTCGATCGTCGGCCAAGGGCGGAGAGTCCGTGGGTTCAGAATGAAATGGGTAGCCCTAGCTGCGTTGCGCGCCTACCAGTGGCTGGTATCACCGCTGCTCGGCCCGGCGTGCCGCTACGTCCCCAGTTGCTCGGAGTACGCCATGGAAGCGGTGGCGCGGCATGGCGTTGTGAGGGGCGGATTGAAAGCGGCGTGGCGGCTGGCGCGCTGCCATCCCCTGGCCAAAGGCGGGTTTGATCCAGTTGTCAGCTATCAGTTGCCGGTTGCCAGCGGGAAGAAGCCGGGGACCCCCTTGAAAGAGTCCACCAGTTGAGCGACTTCCAGAATCCCCAGCACGAGCCCGGCAGCGAGAAGCGGATGCTGCTGGCCTTCGCGCTGACCATGCTCATCTTGCTGGCGATGCAGCCCTTCATCAGCCGCTACACCAAGCAGCAGACCCCCGCCTCCACGGCAACGCAGCCGGTTGCCACCAGTCCCCTGCAAGGGCAAGCGCAACCCGCACCGCCCGCTGCTCCCGCCGGCGCAGGTGCGAAAGTGGCGGCGGCCGAAAGCGAGACCGTGGTGGAGAACGATCTCTACAGGATCACCTTCACCAACCGCGGCGCGCAGGTGAGGTCGTGGATTCTGAAGAAGTACCACGACGACAAGGGCAATCCGCTGGAATTGGTCAACGCGGTAGCGGCTGCGAAGTGCGGCTATCCGCTTTCGCTGTTTAGTTACGACGAGGGCCTGCGCAAGAAACTGAATGACGCGCTCTACGTGGCAAGCGCCACGGGCGAGCAGCACGCGCCTGCTTCAATCGCCTTCGAGTACTCCGACGGTGGAACCATCGTCCGCAAGAGCTTCAGCTTCGAACACTCCTACGTGGTGAAGGCCGAGACCTCGGTTTACGTGAACGGCGGCGCGGTGCAGGCCTATCCGGCGTGGCCGGCGGGTTTCGGCGACCAGATCATGCCCGCCTCGTATGCGGCGGCGACCATCGATTACCAGTCAGGGGATAAGATCGAGCGGATTGCCGCCAAGAAGGTGAGCGGCGGCAACACCCTCCGCGGTCCCTTCCACTGGGCAGCGGCGGCGGACCAGTACTTCGCAGCCGTGTTCATGCCCAGCACGCCGGAAGACGCGGTGATGGTCACGCTGCATGAGCAGTTGGAGATCCCGCAGAATCTGGAGAAGCCCGATCCCACCAAGACGACCAAAATCACGGTGCTGGGCGCGGCCGTGGGCAACGCCAGCGGTCCCACGGAAGAGCGCATTTTCGTCGGGCCCAAAACGGTGGACGTGCTCAAGACCGTGCACGCATCCCTGAGCAAGGAAGAGCTGGCGCGGCTTGCGCCTGCAGCGCGCGCGTCGGCGGAAGGTCCCAACCTGGAAGGCCTGGTGGATTTCGGCGAGTACCTGGGGTTTATCGCCAAACCGCTGTTCCTGTGGCTGAAGTGGACGCACGACCACTGGGTTCCGAACTGGGGATGGTCCATCGTCATCGTGACCCTGATCATCAACGTCGCCATGTTTCCGCTGAAGTGGTCGAGCATGAAGTCGTCGCTCAAGATGGCCAAGATCGCCCCCCAGATCAAAGCCATTCAGGAGAAGTACAAGAAGTACAAGCTGTCGGACCCGCGGCGGCAGGAGATGAACCCGGAGATCTCGGCGCTGTACAAGAAAGAGGGCGCCAACCCGGTGGGCGGGTGCGTGCCCATGGTGCTGCAGATGCCGTTCTTGTTCGCGTTCTACCGCATGCTGGGTGTGGTCGTTGAGCTGCGGCACGCGCGCTATCTCTGGATCAGCGATCTATCGTCGCCCGATCCCTATCACATCCTGCCCATCGGCATCATCATCACCATGTTCCTGCTGCAGAGGATGACCCCGGCCGGCGGCATGGATCCGGTGCAGCAGAAGATGATGTCGTTCACCATGCCGGTGTTCCTGGGGGTTATCAGTTGGTCGCTTTCGGCGGGGCTGTGCGTGTACTGGGTGCTGGGGAACGTGATCGGCATCGTGCAGCAGATGATCGTGAACCGGACGAAGTTCGGCCGCGAGATGCGCGAGCACATGGAGAAGCAGGCGCGCAAGAAAGCGCAAAGACAGTAAGACAGTGCGCCGCGGATTGACGCGGATAAACGCGGATCAAGACTGGCTCTTGGCTTTTGGCTGAACCAGCGCAGGGTTCGGTTATCGCCAAAGGCCAATAGCGAACAGCCGGTTTTTGAATCCGCGTTCATCCGCGTAAATCCGCGGCGGAGAATTTAGCTGCCCATCCGTATAATCTGAACCGATGCCCCTCGAGGACAAAGTCGCTGCCGCGAAACGGATCGATCAGTTGCTGCGCGAGGTGCTGAGCGCCGCCGGCTTCCTGCTGAAGTACCGCATCATGGTCGATCCGCCCGTCGAAGAAGACCGCGACTGGGAACGCCCGCAAATCCTGGTGGCCTTCTCCGGGCCGGACGGGCCGCTGCTGCTGGAGCGCGGCGGCGAGTTGCTGCGTTCGCTCGAACACGTCACGCAGAAGATGCTGCGCCTGGAATCGGAAGATCACGACAAAGTGGCCTTCGATTGCATGAACCACCGGGCCATGCGCCTGGAGGAACTGCGCCTGGCGGCCAGCGTGGCCGCGGAGAAGGTGCTGAAGAACGGCGTGCCCTACGAGTTCGCTCCCATGAGCGCGCGCGAACGCCGCATCGTCCACCTGGCACTGCACGACCATCCCGAGCTCAAAACGGAAAGCCGCGGCGAGGGGCCAGGGCGCTGCGTGGTGGTGCTGCCCAAGGCTGCCAAGCCGCGGACGAAATAGCCAGGCATTCAGCGCCATGGCGGCGGCTGGGCCTATTTGATCCTCGACTGAAAATAAGAGAACGCCAGCCCGAAAACCCACACCATGAACGCTGCCGCGGCGAAGCCGGCCAGCACGAACGTGGCGCGGTGAATCTGTCCGGTGATCAGCCGGCTCAGGAACGCCAGCACAAACCACAACGGGACAAACAACATCGCACCCAGCGGCGCCGCAAACAGCGCCGCGATCGCCGCCGCCTTCACCGTAGCGAACCTTCGAGTCATCGCGCTGAATCCGTGTTCATCCTTGGAAATCCGTGGCCGCCTTTCGGGTTTTCCTCAGCCGCCACAGCGCCACCGCGAAGGTCACCACCAGCACGGCTGCACTGGCCGGTAATCCAACCTGTCGCAGGAACAGGTTGGGCTCGAAGCCGGCTCGCGGATCCACTCTTCCGAGGCGCGCTTGCGCATAGAAGGCGACGCTGCCGAGCAGCAGCGAAAGCGGCGCTGTCAGTGCCGCTGTTACCACCGCCAGCAGGCCGCTTCGCGCGATCGTGCTTGCCCAATCCGTCTTCGACACGCACCTAAGCTACAATACTTCTCGTGTCGCAAGCAGCCCAGGCCATAACCAAGCCGGCTTCAGAGGTGATCCGCCAGGCGCAGGTCTCGCAGGCGCCGAATGGCGTGTGCTTTGCCAGCATTGGCCAGATCTCGCTCTCGCCCACCGACCTGGAGCGCACGGTCGCAGCCGTGCCGGGCGCCATCGCCGCCGCCCTTGAGCGCAAGGCTTACTACTTCGTGCCGCTCACCGTCAGCCAGGGAGACGAAACCCTGATCGCCGACCGCTACGACGTCGCTCTGAGCGACCAGGCCGTCTGCCATCGCAACCTCGGCGTCGGCGATTCGCAGTACGTCTTCATCTCCACCCGTCTGACCGAGGACAAGTTCTCCGTCGCCTTCGAGTTTTACATCAACGTGGGACATGCCTTCGTGGAGCGCGCCGGCGTCGCTAAGCCGTTTGCCGATCTGGTGTGGCGGCAGGCGCAGGAAAAAGCCCGCGGCGAGACCTCGTTCGACGCCCACGAATTGCGCAAGCTCTCCACCGGCAGCGGCCCCGATGCCGAGAAGGCGCGCAACGACTACTTCTCCGCTACCTTCGCCGACGCCATCGCCATCTACCTGCTCACCCTCTCGCTCGACGTGGACTACTTCGAGCTGCGCGAGCGCGAGTACCCGCTGCTCGCCCCTACGGCGCTGGCCGAGCGCCTGCGCGCCGTCGCTGAACTCTTCCCTCCGAACCCGGGGTTCGAGTTCGCGATCTACTACCGCAGACGGCCGTAAACACCCGAACAAAAAAATCGGTGTAAATCCGTGTGAATCCGTGGCTAGAATTGCCGGGTGATTGCCTACCTTCGCGGACGGCTCATCTCGAAGCATCCCAACCAGGCCGTAGTCGAGGCCGCCGGCGTTGGTTATGACGTGACCATCACCATCCCGACGTTTTCCGATCTTCCCAACACCGGCAGCGAGGTGGCGCTCCACATCCACACGCATGTACGCGAGGACGCCATCGCCCTGTTCGGTTTTCTGCGCGCCGAGGAGAAGCAGCTTTTCGAGAAGCTCATCCAGGTGAGCGGCATCGGACCCAAGCTGGCTATCACCATCCTGAGCGGGATGCCGGCGCCGGAGATGGTGGCCGCCATCCGCGCGGGAGACATCGCGCGCCTCACCCGCATCCCCGGCATCGGCAAGAAAACCGCCGAGCGCATGGTGCTGGAGCTGCGCGACAAGCTGGAGGGCTTTGGCCAGGCCCCGCCGCCGAAGCTGGCCACGCCGGTCGAGGAAGACGTGCTGTCTGCGTTGATGAACCTCGGCTACCAGCGCGCCGCCGCCGAGCGCGCCCTGGCCGCCGCCGGAAACGGCAAGTCGGTTTCCTTCGATGTCCTATTCCGGGAAACTCTCGCCGCACTTTCGAAATAAGATCTTTAACCAAAGCGGCCACGGGATCTACATGGACCGGAACGGATTAAACAATCAGAGGTGATCCTGTCCCTATCCGTGAAATCCGTGGCCCGGTTTTCTCCGTGGTCCTCTGTCCGTTGCGCTACACTGCGCTGATGAGGCGCGTGGTCATCGCGTTTGCAATCCTGTCTCTGCCGGCGCTGGCCCAGAGTCCGGCGATGCAAGTCCGGCCCGCGCAGATCGCCGAAGTCCCCGCATTTACCGCCACCGTCGCCGCGCAGGAGTGCAAAAATTGGACCTGGGCAGCGGCGCTGGAGACCGTGCTCCGGCTGCAGAAGGTCCAGCTCGACCAGCATCAACTGATTACCAAGCTGCAGGGTGGTGAAGTGTGTGACGACGATTTCACCAAGTTCGAGGATCTGCCGCGATTGGTGGAAGGCGAATACGCGCTGGAGGACGGCCGCAAGGCTCGCGTCTCCGCGAGCTATCTTGCCGGTGCGCCGACCAACATAGATGACCTGATTGTCGCCATGCGCCAGGGCCGGCCGCTGATCTTTTTCTGGAAGGGCCACGCTTACCTGCTCTGCGGCCTGCTCTACGACGAATACATTGGCGCCAACGGCCAGCGCATCTTCATGGTGCGCGAAATGAAACTGCGCGATCCCTACGTCGGCGGCGGCGACAAGCAGTTCGTTACCTTTGTCAAGGGACCCGATGACCCCAATGACATCGACGGGCTCATGCAGGTTAAGGTCACCCCGGTAGAGCAGCAGCCGTGGCAGCGCTGATGGAGTCGTCGGTGGTCGGCCAAACCGAAGATGCGAGGAGTCTGCTTTTTGCCGACGGCTATTTCCCAATACAAAAGCTGCTGAAGATCAGATTCAAGATGTCATCCGTGGTTGTTGCGCCAGTGATGCCGTCCAGCGCGTGCAGCGCGGTGTAGAGGTCGAGCAGCATCATCTCGTGCGGGATGTTCTGCTCGAGCGCGCGGCGGCCGGCGTCGAGTCCCGTGATCGCCTCTCGCACCAGCCCCTGGTGGCGCACGTTGGTCAGGAAGCCGCTCTCCCGCTGCCCGGCGGCTTCACCGCCCACGTGCTGCAGGATCTCTTGCCGTAACTCATCGATGCCTTCGCCTGTAACCGCCGAAGTCCTCACAATCCCATTTTTCTCCTGCCCCCTGCCTCCTGCTTCCAGCTCCCTCTGTAAGTCCGCTTTGTTCTCCACCACAATCTTCGGCCGCGCCCCGACTATCTCTACCAGCCGCGCGTCTTCCTCCGTTGACGGCTGCGACAGGTCCATGACCACCAGCACCAGATCGGCATCCGCCAGCGCCTCGTAAGCTTTCTTGATGCCGATGCTCTCGGCCTCGTCGTAGGCCGCGCGGATCCCCGCCGTGTCCACCAGCTTCACCGGGATTCCGCCCAGAGAGACGGTTTCGCTCACCAGGTCGCGCGTAGTACCCGGCGTGGCGGTGACGATGGCGCGCTCGCGCTCCACCAGCCGGTTGAAGAGGCTCGACTTCCCGACGTTCGGGCGCCCGACGATGGCTAGCGTCATGCCCTCGTGCACAACTTTTCCGTAGGCGAACGAGGCTTCGAGCCCGGCCAGCGGCTCGCGGACCTCGGCCAGTCGCCGCCGGATAGCTTCCGCAGCGGCCACCGGAACGTCGTCCTCGGCGAAGTCGATGCCGGCTTCGAGCATCGCGACCAGCTCCACCAGCTTCTGCTTGATGGGTTGCAGGCGGTGGGAGAGCGCGCCCTCGAGCTGCTGCGCCGCCACCTTGGCCTGGTAGAGCGTTTGCGATTCGATCAGGTCGCGCACCGCCTCGGCCTGGGTCAGGTCGAGGCGCCCGTTCAGGAAGGCGCGCATGGTGAACTCGCCGGGCTCAGCCAGCCGCGCACCCGCGGCCACAGCCAGTTCTACGACGTGCCGCTGCACCACCGGGGAGCCGTGCGCAGAAATTTCGACGACGTCGTCGGTCGTATAGGAGTGCGGCTTGGCGAAGAAGGTGACCACCACCTCGTCGATGCGCTCTCCCGTGGCCGGCTCGATCAGCTCGCCGAAGACGGCGCGGCCGGGTTCGAGCTGGTGCTTCAGGCGGAGCAGGGGCGCGGCGATGGCCTTGGCCTCGGGACCGGCCAGCCGTACCACGCCGATTCCGCCCCGGCCCGGCGGAGTGGCGATGGCCACGATGGTGTCATCGAGTTCCACAGCATGATTTTAGCGGCCTGTAGCGCCGGCGTCTCGCCGGCTCCGGGGATCAGCTAACTTTCCTCGGGACTGCGTTTTGCCCGCGCCTGCTGGGGGAAGCCAAGCCGGAGGGGCAGGACGCGCGTGCGGCGGCGCTCATCCTCGAGATTGCGAATGCGAGCTTGGAGCAGGTCGTCGAGCGTTACCATCCCCAGCAGCCGCCGTGAACCATCGTTCTCGATCACCGGCATGCGGGTCACACCTTTTTCGGCCATGCGATACACGACCACGCGCAGCGGCTCATCCGCAAAGGCCTCGACCGGATTGGCGCGGGCGAGTTGGCCGATCGGCCGGGCGCCATTTTTTCCGGCAGACTCCTCCAGTGCCTTCCGCATGTCGCTTCGGGTCAGCACGCCGAGCAGACGGCGATCGCCGTCGATGACGGGAAACAAGCGCTGGCGGCGCCGGTGGCTGGTCTTCATCGACTCGGCGAGAGCCTGCAAAGTCATGTCCGCGGGAAGCGCGGCGATGTTGCTCCGCATCACCTCGCGGACAAAGAGGATCTCCAGCGGATCGACCGCGTATTCGCGGCTCAAATGATAGCCACGCCGGGCCACCTTTTCCGTCAGGATAGAGCGGCGCAGGGTGAGCACCGTAAACCCGTGAGCGATGGTGGTGGCCACCAGCAAGGGAAGCAGCACGTTGACGTCGTGGGTCAGTTCGAGCGCGAACACGATCCCGGTGAAGGGCGAACGCATGGTGCCCCCCAGGATGGCGCCCATGCTGATCAGCGGCCAGAAGCCGGCGCCCTCGTGGGGCAGGATCATAGCTTCCAGCCCGCCCAGCGCGCCGCCCATCATCAGCAGCGGGGCCAGCACGCCACCCGAGGTGCCCGAGCCCAGCGACACCGCCCAGATAAACCATTTCACCAGCAACACCCCCAGAATGATGTGCGCGGTCACGTTGCCCTGGAGCAGCGCACCGATGGTGTCGTACCCCACACCCAACGCCTGGGGGAACACCAGTGCGCCCAGGCCGATGGCCAAGCCTCCGATGGCCGGCCACCACATCCAGTAGATGGGAAGCTTGCGAAAGCCGTCCTCCGCGGCATAGACGGAGAGGGTGAGCAGGGCCGAGAGCGCGCCCGCCGCGACGCCCACCAGCACGCAGCCCAGCAGCCCCAGCGGCCCAATGAAGACGGGATGGGCCGGAACCGG
>DATNJE010000265.1:0-2014 GCA_035604095.1 Terriglobales bacterium | reverse complement strand
GAAGCTCAGCCGAGTGCCCCGGTGGGGCGCAAGGCCATACATAACTGGCGCGGGTAAACACAAATCAGGAGTCATCAAGCGCCGTATCTGGCGCTCGCGGGGAGTCATGTCCCTGCGGGCGCGCAGTGTCTTTTTAGGGATCTTTTGCGCGTGGGCCGTCTTCGCGGCCGCGCAGCCGGCGAGATGCCGGCGCTACTGAGGAGCTGTCCATGGCGATGAAGAATCATGTTTCCCGTAACCGGCTCGATTTTTCCAAGATTCCGGCGACCATCCAGATTCCCAACTTGATCGAGGTGCAGAAGCGTTCCTACGACCGCTTCCTGCAGATGGACATGCTGCCCAGCGAGCGGGACGACGCCGGCTTGCAGTCGGTGTTCCAGTCCGTGTTCCCCATCTCGGACTTCCGCAACCTGTCGCAGTTGGAATTCGTGGACTACGCCATCGGGAACTGGGAGTGCAAGTGCGGCCACCTGAAAGGCCTGCACCACCTGCGCACCACCTGCCGCAACTGCGGCGCCACCGTCATCACTGACCCGTTCCATCCCGGCGAAGTGCTGTGCTCGAAGTGCGGCACCTTCAACGCCAACACGCCTGACTTTTGCAACAAGTGCGGCGATCCGGTGGGGCTGCAGCTTAAGTACGACGTGACCGAGTGCGAGGAGCGCGGCATGACCTACTCCGCGCCGCTCAAGGTCACCATCCGCCTCACCATTTTCGAGAAGGACCCGGAGACCGGCAACAAGTCCATCCGCGATATCAAGGAGCAGGAAGTCTTCTTCGGCGACATTCCGCTGATGACGCAGAACGGCACCTTCATCATCAACGGTACCGAGCGCGTGATCGTCAGCCAGTTGCACCGCTCCCCGGGCGTGTTCTTCGAGACCGCCAACCAGCGCACCTATTTCCTGGGCAAGATCATTCCCTATCGCGGGTCCTGGGTGGAGTTCGAGTACGACCAGAAAAACATCCTCTATGTGCGCATCGACCGCAAGCGCAAGTTCCTGGGCACGATCTTCCTGCGCGCCCTGGGCCTGCGCTCCGACGAGGACATCCTGCGCACCTTCTACACCGTGGACAAGATCGCGGTGAAGGACAAGAAGCTCTACTGGACGCTGGAGCCCGGCATCGACCGTCCCACCAGCCTGGCCGGGATGAAGCTCTCGCACCGCGTGGTGGGCCGCGGCGGCGAGGAGATCGCGCACTCGGGGCGGAAAATCACGCCTGCCATCCTGAAGGAGATCCAGAAGGCGAAGGTCACCGAGATTGAGATCGACACCACCGACCTGGAAGGCGCTTTCACTGCCGCCGACGTAGTGGACACCAACACCGGCGAAGTGTTGCTCGAAGCCAACGCCGAGGTCACGGCCGACAAGGTAGCCAAGCTGATCGACGCCGGCATCACCGAGCTGCACCTGTTCTTCCCCGAACGCGACGACGTGGGTGTGGTCATCAGCGCGACGCTGCGCCGCGATTCGGTCAAGACGCCGCAGGAAGCGCTGATCGAGATCTACCGCAAGCTGCGTCCCGGCGACCCGCCGACGCTGGACACCGCCACCTCGCTGTTCCACGGCATGTTCTTCGACGCCCGCAAATACGACTTCTCCAAGGTGGGGCGGCTGAAGTTCAACATCAAGCTGTACGAGCGGGCCGACGCCACCAGCCTCGATCACCGCACCCTGGAGCCCGAAGACTTCTACGCCACCATCCGCTACCTGCTGAAGCTGCGCAAGAGCATCGGGAGCGTGGACGACATCGACCACCTGGGCAACCGGCGGGTGCGCGCCGTCGGCGAACTGCTGGAGAACCAGTTCCGCATCGGCCTGGTGCGCATGGAGCGCGCCATCAAGGAAAAGATGAGCGTCTACCAGGAGATGAGTACGGCCATGCCGCACGACCTGGTGAACGCCAAGCCGGTGATGGCGGCCATCCGCGAGTTCTTCGGATCGTCGCAGCTTTCCCAGTTCATGGACCAGACCAACCCGCTCTCGGAGATCACGCACAAGCGGCGCCTCTC
>DATNJE010000264.1:0-3698 GCA_035604095.1 Terriglobales bacterium | reverse complement strand
GAGCGCACCGGGACCGAAGACGCATAGCGTCGAGCCTGTCCGATTCTTGGCTGCATCCCCTGATCGCGCCGTGGTGTGCGTGCGCATTCACCGCAGCGGCAGGGAGGCTTCCGCGGAGAGCTCCAGCCCGGCAAAGTCGCGCGCCAGGAACTTGGGATAGGCGGCGGCCGCGATCATGGCGGCGTTGTCGGTCGAGAGCGGGCGCGAGGGGAAATACACCGGCAGGCCGGCCATCGTAGCCTCGCGCCCAAAAGCCGTGCGCAGTTCGCTGTTGGCCGCCACGCCGCCGGTGATGAAAAGCATGGCGACGTCGAGCTCGCGGGCGGCGTTCAAGGTCTTGCCGACCAGGTCGCCGACCATGGCGCGCTGGAACGAGGCGACCAGGTCGAGCGTCTGCCGATCGCAGAGCTTCAGCACGTCATCAGCCGAGGCCGACTTCATTTCGGCCAGCGCGCCACGGCGTTGCTCGATCGCTGGCGCCATGTGATGGGTTTCGACATAGCGCAGCACCGCGGTCTTGATTCCGCTATAAGAAAAGTCGAACGTCGAGCCCGGAGTGTCGGCGCCGGCCCGGCGACGGCTGCGGCCCGGGCGCGGGCGTCCCTTGATGTGTGCGGGCGGAAACTTCACGGCGTCCGGCTTGCCGTGCTTAGCCAGCTTGTCGATCACCGGACCGCCGGGATAGCCGAGCGCCAGCAACTTGGCGACTTTGTCGAAAGCTTCGCCGGCAGCATCGTCGCGGGTCTGGCCGACGTTCTCGTAAATCCATCCCTCTTTTTTGGCCTCGGCCAGATACAGGTGCGTGTGTCCGCCCGAGACCACCAGCGCCAGCACCGGGAAACCGATCTCACGGTTGCCCTTTTGCTTCTCCTCCAGCAGAACCGCGTGGATGTGGCCTTCGAGGTGGTTGACGGCGATCAGCGGCTTGTCCAGCGCGAACGCGAGCGCCTTGGCATAGCTAACGCCCACCAGCAGCGCCCCGGCCAGCCCCGGTCCCTGCGTGACGGCCACGGCATCCACCGATTCGTAGGTCTGCCCGGCTTCCTCGAGCGCCCGCCGGACCACGGGCACGATGGCGCGCAGGTGCTCGCGCGACGCCAGCTCCGGCACCACTCCGCCATAGGGCCAGTGAGTGGCGATCTGCGATGCGACCACGTTCGACACCACCTGCTCGCCCGCGCGCACCACGGCGGCGGCGGTTTCGTCGCAAGAAGTTTCGATGCCGAGGATGTAAGCAGCATTCAGCAATCAGCACTCAGCAGTCAGCCAAACCTAATATATTGGATGTACGTCAGGTTCTGAGGCTTCGGCCGATGGCTGATCTGCTCCAATACGTCAGGGACACGGGATTTCCGTACCCCCAATGCCTGATCCACGTCTTCATCGGCGGCTCTCAGTTGCATGGTGCAAAGATCCATGGGACGGACGATATGGACATCTATGGCGTTTATGTCGAGCCTCCAGAACGGGAGCTGGGCTTATCCCCCTTTCCGCATTTCGTTTGGTCTACTGCGGGTGACGACCACCGCAACGGTCCAAACGACATCGACGTCACCCTCTACTCTCTGCGCAGGTGGGCGGAACTGGCCTGTAAGGGGAACCCGACTGCGCTGCACTTTCTCTTCTCGCCGCTCGCCACTCGCAGCCCAGCCTGGGACGCAGTCTTGGCGCAGAAGGAAGTCTTTGCGGCCAAGTCGGCAGCCACTCAATTCTTGGGCTTTGCCGACAATCAACTCAAGCGAATGACTGGAGAGCGTGGCCGAGGGAAAAAGGGACAGCGCCCTGCGCTTGAGCTCGAGTTCGGGTTTGATGTTAAGGCGGCAATACACAGCATTCGTCTGCTGTACGAGTGCAAGGAATTCGTCACAAGCGGTCGCATAACGCTTCCCAGGCCCGAAAAGGACTTGTTGATCCGCGCCCGGACCGGTCATTACTCCATGGACAAAGTGCTGGAGATGGCTCGCGTTCTTTTCCGTGAGTGTGAGGATGCGCAGAAGGCATCGCGGTTGCCGGATGAGATTGATCGCACGAAGGTGTCGGTCCTGATTGCCCAATGCTGTCGGAGTTTCTGGGATGACACGCAGGCAATCTTCACGACGGCGGAGGGTTAGTGGCCGACGACAGCACAGTCAGACGACGCGCCACCGAGATCGTGCACACCCTGCGCCAGCACAACCACCAGGCCTACCTGGTCGGCGGATGTGTGCGCGACTTGCTGCTGGGATGCGGGCCCGCCGACTACGACGTCTCGACCGACGCCACGCCCGACGAGGTGATGCACCTCTTCCCGCGGACTTGGGCGGTGGGAGCGCAGTTCGGGGTGGTGCTGGTGCCGATGGATGACGATGCTTCTAAGGTCGTCGAAGTGGCCACCTTCCGCAGCGACGGCTTATACACCGACGGCCGCCATCCCGACCAGGTCATCTACACGCACGACCCGAAGGAAGACGTGCAGCGCCGCGACTTCACCATCAACGGCCTGCTACTCGATCCCTTGAACAATGAAGTGCTGGATTACGTGGGCGGGCGCGCCGACCTCAGCGCGGGCGTAATCCGCACCATCGGCCAGCCGGAGCGCCGATTCGCCGAGGACAAGCTGCGCATGCTGCGCGCGGTGCGCTTTGCCGCCCGCTTCGGATACCAGATCGACCCGGCGACGTTCGAGGCCATCCGCGCGCTGCGTTCCGAAATCCACCAAGTCAGCCGCGAGCGCGTGCGCGACGAACTGGTGAAGATGCTCACCGAGGGCCACGCGCGCCGCGCCTTCGAGTTGCTCGACCAGACCGGGCTGCTGAAAGAAGTGCTGCCGGAAGTGGACAAGATGCAGGGCGTCGAGCAGCCGCCGCAGTTCCATCCCGAGGGGGACGTGTGGGTGCACACGCTGTTGCTGCTCGACGGCCTGCCGGAGAAGGCTTCACCCACGCTGGCGATGGGCGCGCTGCTGCACGACGTCGGCAAGCCCCCCACCTTCCGCGTGGCGCCCGACCGCATCCGCTTCGACGGCCACGTCGAGGTGGGCGTGAAGATGACGGAGCAGATCTGCCATCGGCTACGCTTCTCCAAACATGACACCGAGCAGATCGCGCGCCTGGTAGCCAACCACATGCGTTTCGCCGACGTGCGGGAGATGAAGCCCTCCACGCTGAAGCGCTTTTTCCGCCTGCCGCGCTTCGACGAACACCTCGAACTGCACCGGCTCGATTGCCTGGCCAGCCACCGCGAACTCTCGCTTTACAACTTCGTGCGCCAGAAGCTGGCCGAGCTGCCGGCGGAACAGATCCGCCCCAAGCCTTTGCTGACCGGCGACGACCTGATCGCCATGGGCTACGCGCCCGGGCCGCAGTTCAAGCAGATCCTCGCGGCGGTGGAAGATGCGCAACTGGAAGGCCGGCTCGCCGACCCCGAGCAAGCGCGCGAATTCGTCCGCCGGGAATTCCCCTGAATCGTGATGTAACCATTTCGCAACAAACGACTTACGGCCTACCCATGGCGGCTGGATAGCTTTCAAGCAACCGGATGCTACAATCTGGTCCCCACACTGCATGGAATGCAGTGGCTGTATGCGCGCCGCGAAACGTCAGACAACTGGCCGAGAGAGAGGCGAGTATGGAACCTGCACGCGCAGGCTTCCACAAGATCGTCGCGGACATATTGCGCCGTGCGCCGGCGGAGGATGCGGCAGGCATTGCCTGGGGGCT
>DATNJE010000263.1:0-4084 GCA_035604095.1 Terriglobales bacterium | reverse complement strand
GTGGTGCACGGTGAACAGCGCCAGCTCCAGCCGGTCGGAGACGCCGATCTTGTCGTACACGTTGCGCAGATAGTTCTTGATCACCTGTTCGGTGGTGCCGAGCTGCTTGGCGATCTCCTTGTTCTTGAAGCCCTGGACGATGAGGGCGACGATGCGCAGTTCCTTGGGGGTGAGGCGGTCGCGCACGCGGGCGCCGACGAAGTCGTTCTCGTTGACGATCTCGCTGGGAGCCCGCATGTCCTGCACCCAGTTCTCGCCGCCGGCCACTTTGTGAACGCAGTCCACCAGGGCCTGGCCGCCGATGTTGCGGTACACCATGCCGTGCATGCAGGCGCTGAGGTAGCGGGCCGGCTGTTCACCGTTCTCGGCGATCACCACCAGTCGGGTCTTGCTGCGCGCCGCCTGAGCGGTCATTTCCTTGAGGTCCGCCTGCAGGGCGGCGGCGAAGATGAGCACGTGGGGGCGGAACTTCTCCAGCGCCATCATCATCTGCTCGGCCGACTGCGCCTGCGCCATGACGCGCACTTCGTCTTCCACGGCCAGCACCTTGGCCGCGCCCGCCCGGAAAATCGCCTGGTTATCCGCCAAAATAATCTTGAGCATGCTACTCCGTGCTGTTACGGACGAACCGATATTGGTCGATCACACAAGCCATGCCGCGCAGCTTGTCCCGTGCCGCGGCTGGTTTCGTTCTGGGAGCCCGTCGGCTGGATTCGGCCCGCACTACGAGCCCGGCGCAGCGTATCTTCACGTCGTGCTCGGTGCCCAGCACCTGGCGCGGCAACATGATGTCGAAGGTGATCTTGGAACCCACCTTCAAGGGCTTCTCGGCCCGGAGATACACACCCGCCGCGCTGACGTTCGTGGTGGTCGCCCGGTGCTTGCGTGGGGACTGCTCTTCCGAGATGGTGATCGGCAACTGCAGCGGGAAGCGTTGTCCCGTACGCACGTCAGGCATCGCACCTGTTGCGCCAAGGGGCCGGACCGATTTGGCCGCCGTCCTCATTCAGAGCGGGAAACCCAGTGCTTGGTTTATATCACGAAAATCGTGGGCGGGACAGTAGGTGCATCCTTTGCATCAATTCCGCTGCTGGTGCGGGTCTGCGGCGGGGGGTAACCTCCCCGCCGAAAGGGGACTCTAGAAGGCCCCGCCGCCCCCGCCACCGAAGCCGCCGCCGGAGAAGCCTCCGCCACTGGGAAAGCCACCGCCGCTCCAGCCGGAGCCTGTGGAACTCGACCGCGGGGCGGAGACAAACACCTCGTGCGCCTGGCTGGACATGTAGCTCATGTTGTTGGTGAACAGGATGGCGTTGAATGCGTAGCCGACCGGGGTGGGGCCGGCGTACCAACTCGGCGGGTTCTGGATGATCCCCGCGAAGGCTTGCGCCCAGCGGTGCTCTATGCCCAGCGCCATGGCATAGGGCAGAAACTTCTCGAAGGTATCGGGCGGCATCTGCTTGAGGCGGTCCTTGTCTACGCGGTTCATGAATTCCTCGAAACCGAGGATTTGGACGTAGGTGCGCGCGCCCTTGAGGCTTCTGGCCGTCATCTGCCGCCCGAACAGGTACACGATGACGCCGGAGACGATGACTGCCGCGACGCTCCAGAAGCCCGACTGCAGCAGCGGAAAATTTGCGAAGTGGTTTAGCAGCAGCAGCGCGACCACGATGGCCACCACGGCGCCGATCAGGTAGGCGTGCGCCGAGTCGGGGTCCACCGTGTACATGCCCTTCTGCTTGAGCTCGGAGATGAGGTCGTCCTTGATGGCCGGGATCGCCGTGTAGAAGTGGTTCTTGAGCGCGGCGAGCGTGGTGCTCTCGCCGCCGCCGGCGTAAAGGGTCTGCAGCATGACCTGCTCGTGGGCGGCCAGTTGCTTCCACTCCGAACGCGGCTTCAGCAGGTGGAAGATGTAGCCGCGGCCGCTGAACAGGAGGTGTTGCTCCTGTACTTCTTCGATCTTGATATAACCCTTGACGGCCAGGTCCACCAGGGTGCAGGTGATGTCGCGCGGCTTGACGGCATCGTCCACCAGCGTGCCGCATTCGGCGGGCGTCATGTCCTTGGGGGGCTCGTACATGGGCGCGACCGAGATGCCGGGGTCGGGATCGCGGCCCACTGTGTACCACAGCCCGAACATCACGGCGAAGACGATCACCGGCAGCAACAGCACGGGATTGCTCTGCACGAACCATGTGATCTGCGTCAGTTCGCCGGGTTCGTGCAGGATGCCCTTGGGGATAAAGACGTCGGCGGTCAGGCCGGCGCGCATGGGCAGAGGATTGGTGGTCTCGAAGGTGGCGGCGGCTTCGCGGATCTCGGAGGTAACCTCCTGCTGGCGCGAGCCGTAAATCCCGGTGAAGCCCTGGGCGCGCAATTGCCCGCCAGCCGCCGGCGGGAACATCACCAGCGCTGAGGCGTGGTCGATGGGCACCGGCCAGTCGTTGCCGGTCACGTTCCAGTAGAACTCGTCGTGGTCGGCGAAGAAGCGGGTGGCGTTTTTCACCTCGTAATCGATCTCGACCGTCTTGTCGGTATCCACCGCGCCGGGGACGTAGATCTTGATCTGGCGATAATCACCCTGGCGATGCAATTCGTACTTGAGCGCGCGCCCGCTGTCGGGTTCCTTCACGCCGATGACGTTCACAAACAGCGTGTAGTTGGCGCCGTGCGGCCCAGGGTACTCGATGGGGATGGTGCGGTAGATGCCGTTGTACTGGCCGGTAAACACGGCGGTGATCCGCTCAGTGATGAAAGCGGAGCCGTCCTGGTGGACGTCGATCGCGGCGTCGAAATTGGCGATCCGCCAGCTACGCGCTGCCGCCGGCAGGACGAGCGCCAGAACCACGGCCACGCCGAGCGCGAGCCGTGCCCATAGCGCCGGTCTGGCGAGGCGAAGCATAGAGTTCAGAACTTTACGGCAACGTTCTCCCGGTCGCCCGGCGCATCCACCTGGAAGAACTGGCGCTGCTGGAAGCCGAACATGCCGGCGAGAATGTTGGTGGGAAAGCTCTGGATGCGGGTATTCAGGTCGCGCACCACGGCGTTGTAGTAGCGGCGCGCGTTCTGGATGGAGTCTTCCATCTCGTTGAGCGAGCCCTGGAGCTGGGTGAACTCCTGCGATGCCTGGAGCTGGGGATAATTCTCCGCCACGGCGAACAGACCGCGCAGCGCTTGCGTGAGCATCCCTTCGGCCTGGCCGGCCTGCTCAGGGGTAGTGGCCCCCATGGCCATGGAGCGCGCCTTGGCAACGTTCTCGAACACGCCCTTTTCGTGCGCAGCGTAGCCCTTGACGGTCTCGACCAGGTTGGGGATCAGGTCGTGGCGCCGCTTGAGCTGCACGTCGATGTCAGACCAGGCCGACTCGGCGCGCACCCGCAACTGCACCAGGCCGTTGTACATCAGCCCGATCACGACGACGGCGGCCAGAACGATGATCAGCAAAATCACGCCTGGACCCATGGTTCCTCCGTTCTATGAACACGTAGAGACGCAGCAATGCTGCGTCTCTACAGTTCGAAGATAATCACCCTCGGACAGATGCTTTCTCTTCCGCCCTCAGCGCCGGGCGCTGCTTTTCTTCGAAGATGTCATAGACATAGTCATGCGCGGCCAGGGCGGCCTTGCCCAGGGTGCCTGCCTTAACTCGCTTGACGACTTCCTCGCGCGAGAGATCGAAGATCGCGTCCAGAATCTGCGCGCGCTCCTGCGGGCTCGCCTGTCCCACGACGAACAGCACGCGGGCGCTGTGCTGTATGTAGTGGGGTGAGAGCAGTTGCCGCTTCAGCAGATCCATGATGAGCGGCGCTTTGGAGCGGTCAAAGCGGCCGGGGTCGTGGCGGCGGTCCAGTTCGGCGAAGAACTCCGAGGTCCACTCGTTGTGGTAGTCCCACACTTTGTTAAACAGCTCCCTGGTGAATCGCGTCCCGGCCTTGATCGGCTCGGCGTTCTTGCCCAGTACGACCCCATCCTCGGTGAGCGCCGCACGCTGCAGGTAGCCGTCCTTGGTGATGGTGGCCTGATGATGGGCAAGGGCCCACAGCCATGACACGTTGATGCGGTAGGTGGCAAGGTCATTCATGAAGCG
>DATNJE010000262.1:0-3468 GCA_035604095.1 Terriglobales bacterium | reverse complement strand
GCTCAGGACCACGCTCTCCAACACCGACTGGCGGAGCAGCGCGAGTTTGCCTGCGCCCAGGGCCATGCGCATGGCGATCTCGCGGCGGCGGCGAATGGCGCGGACCAGCAGCAATCCGGCGAGATTGGCGCAGACGATCAGCAGCACAACCGCAGTCGCGAGAAACAAGATGCGCACCAACTCACGCGCCTGTGAGACCGTTTGCTCGCGTAACGAACGCACCACGGCAAGAATGTGCAGACTCGCCATAAACGGCGGGTAGGCGCGCATGGTTTCCTGGGCCACGCGTTGCGCATCCTGCTGGGCCTGCTCTGCTGTGACACTCGGCTTGAGCCGGCCCACCATGGCAAAGCTCCAGTTCGCCGCCCCGGCGCCGTGCAATTCCTGCGGCTCGAAGCTCATGGGGACCCACAATTCGCTGTGGTCCAGGCGTCCGGGCAACAAAGGGAAATCAAACGACGGCGGCATGACACCGATGATCAGGTAAGGCTTGCGGTCGAGCAGAATCTTCGATCCCAGTATGTGCGCATCGCCGTGCATCCGGCTCCGCCAGAGCCCGTAGCTGACCACTGCAACCTGCTGGCCTTGCTCGTCCTCCTGCTGGGTGAACACCCGACCCATGAGGGGAGGCACCTGTAAGGTTGGGAACAGGCCGCCAGTCATACGGGCTGCATCTACCTGCGCCGGTTCGCCAACGCCCGTGAGTTCGAAGGTGAGGGACTGATATCCGCCGAGGCTTTCGAAGCTGTGCGTGTCGCGGGTGTTGGCGAGGACGTCGGGAGCGGTGACGCGCGGCAAGGCATCGGCGCTTGTGATGCGGTCCTGCAATACGTCGGAGAGCGAGACCAGTTGCTCGGAGTGCGGGAAGGGCAGCGGGCGGAGCAGCACTCCTTCGACGATGGAGAAAATCGCGGTGGTGGCGCCGATGCCGAGCGCCAGCATCAGCACCGCCGTGGTAGAAAAGCCGGGCGACTTGCGCAGGTGACGAACGGCGACTCGCAGGTCAGTGAACATTGGTGGCATCCCCGCCGGGAATGAAGTCACAGGCCGGGACTGCACTCTTCAACCCAAATGGGGCCCGGCTAACTGCCTGTCATTTCTTCCCAGTGCGCTGTCCAATCAGCGCCGCCCGTCCATATTTATAAACCCCTGTTCAGGACTGGACACTGGGATTTGAAGGGATCTCGACTCAGGAAGTCAAAACCCAATTTCACCACAAAGGACACTAAGGACACGAAGGAAGGCAGCGACACTGGCCCTTCGTGAGACTTCGTGCCCATGGTCTGTCGATTGGGGACACCGGCAGCCTCGTGGACCGAAGGCTGAAGCCTTCCGGTGCTATGATTCTGGGCAGCACTTTTCATGCGAATCAGACGCCCTTACCCCATCGCTCTGGCGGTGGTGATCGTCGCGGCGGCGGTTACGGTTGCCGTGCAACTGCGACGAAACGCGCCACCCGAACCGGCGCGTCTGCTGCCCAGCGCCGACGCTTTTGTCTACGCCAATTTTGGCTGGATTCGCAAGATCAGCAACAAGCCGCTGTCCCCGGTCTCGCACGACCCCGAGTATGAGCAGTTTATCGAGCAGTCGGGCTTCGATTTTGAACGCGACCTCGATGCTGTGGCCTTTGCGGTTCACTACCCGGCGAACAAACCGTACAGCGGCGAAGGCGAGCTGCGCTTTTCGGAAGTACTGGTGGGGAAGTTCGACGGCGAGAAACTCGCCGGCTATTTGAAGCATGTCGCGCAATCGGTGGAGAACTACAACTCGATCGATATTTATTCGATTCCGTTGGAGGAGCGAACGTTCCGGGTTGCCATCCTCAGTGTGGACTCGGTGGCCGCCTCGAACCACGACGATCCCGGCGTGATCCGGGGGATTGTCGACCGGTCGCGGCGGCTGGCATCGCCGTTCGGCGGTCCGGCATTCCTGCGCCGCTACTACAAGCAGGTGCAGCTGGCCAGCCCGATCTGGCTTGTCGGCCGGATCGATCCTGCTTCCCCGGAGTTTGGCGGGTGGTCGGATTTTCTCTCCAAGCCTGCCGATGTGGTGATCTCCGCCAGCTACAATCCCCTGCATCTTCCCCTGCGTACCAGCGTTCTGCATGTGCGGGCCGAGGCCTGGACGGCCAGCCCTGAGGACGCCCGAAACTTATCGAACCGGCTGAACACATTTCTGCAGATGTTCCACAGCGCGGAGACCTCGGTGGGGTCGCCGGGCGGCGATGCCGACCTGAAGACTCTGTTCGACAGCTTGCAGGTACGCCAGGACGACAGCCGAGCCGCGCTCTATGCGGTGGTGCCGACCGCGGTCTTTCGGAAAGTGCTGGAATCGCCCGGCCCGATGGGGGCTCCGGGGGCTGCTGCGGCTCCGGCGCAGGCCGGCAGATCGCATTGATCTCAGACCGGCTTGCAACAAAATCCCGGCCCGCGCGTCTTATGTGTAGCACCATCGATAGTAAGGAGGGCTCGGAGCCCGATCTAACAAGCCGCCCAGCCCGATAATCCAGTTAGGCAGTGCAGCAGGTACAATAAATAAGCCCGATGTCAAACCTCCCACTTTCCACTCTCGTCATGCTCGCGTTTCTGGGCGGCCTGGTTTCGTTTGTGTCGCCTTGCGTGCTTCCGCTGGTGCCCGGATATGTCTCCATGATTTCGGGCGTCGGCGTAGAGGAGTTGAAGTCGGCGCAGTCCCAGCTTTTGCGCCGGGTAATGATCAATTCCATCGCCTTCATCCTCGGGTTCAGCGTGGTGTTCATCGCGCTGGGAGCGGCGGCCACGAGCGTAGGCCAGGCGCTGGGCATTTACAAGCACACGCTGGCTCGAGTGGCGGGCGTGGTCATCATCTTGTTCGGGCTGCACCTGACGGGAATTTTCAGAATCAAAGCGCTCTACACCGACGCCCGCCTGCACAGCGTGAAGGGCGGCAGCACGCCGGTGGGCGCATTCGTCATCGGATTCGCCTTCGCGTTCGGCTGGACGCCCTGCCTGGGCCCGATCCTGGCTACGATCCTGGGCTTCGCCAGCCAGCAGGACACGGTGGGCAAAGGCATTCTGCTGCTCTCGGTGTACTCGCTGGGGCTGGCGATGCCGTTTCTGGTGACCTCGCTGCTGATGGAGCAATTCCTCAAGTTCTACAGCCGCTTCCGCTCGTATATGCACGGGATCGAAGTGGCCAGCGGCGGGCTGATGATCGCCCTGGGCGTGCTGCTGCTGATCGGGCGCTTCACCATGATTTCGAACTGGCTGTCGTTTTTAGGCAAGTTTGAGGTGTGGCTGGAGGGCGTGGTCACGAATGCCAACCCGGTTGCAATTCTGGTGGTGGCGGTCGCGGTGGCACTCGCGCTGTACCTGGGCTATCGCCGGAGGCGAAGTTCGAATGAAGGGGTCGTTATGAATCGCAATCCTCTCGCTTTGGTCGTGGTCGCCGTGGTGGTCGCGGGAATGCTGTTTGTCGGCTTCCATGCTG
>DATNJE010000261.1:0-3828 GCA_035604095.1 Terriglobales bacterium | reverse complement strand
GTGCGGCCGGTGCACGCCATCAATCCGCTGGTGCAGGTCGAGACGGAAACCCCGCAGGAGGCGGCGCACCGGTGAGCGGGCGCGAGGCAGGACGGGATACGCCGCATAATCCAGACACCCTGGAAGTTGTTCCTGCCGCCGAACGCGACGAGCTAGAAGGCTGGGTGCCGGAACTGGCCGGCGAAGAAGAGCTGCGGCAGGCGCTGGAGCAGGCTTTCGGGTATCGCGGCGATGTGCTGATCACGCGCAAAGATGGGTCGAAGATCGAAGGCTATGTCTTCGACCGGCGCACGGGACGCACACTCGCAGATTCTGCCGTGCGCATGCTGCCGAAGGATGGTGGCGCCAAGCTCTCCATCTCCTATGCCGATATCGCGGGCCTCGCCTTCACCGGTCGCGACATGGCCGCGGGCAAGAGCTGGGAAAACTGGGTGCGGCAGTACTGGGAGCGCCGCGCCGCGGGCGAGAAGAACATCTCGCTCGAACCGGAGCGTTTGGAATGAAACTCAGTTGAAGGTTTTCGTCACAGGCGCTACCGGCTTCGTGGGAAGCCACGTGGCGCGCGTTCTTTCACAACAGGGCGCGGAGTTGCGGTTGCTGGTCCGGGCAACCAGCCGCACGGAGAACCTCGAAGGCCTCAGGGCCGAGCGCGTGACCGGGGATCTGTGCGATGCGGAAGCGTTGCGCCAGGGCATGTCGGGCTGCGAGTTGGTGTTTCACGTGGCCGCCGACTACCGGCTGTGGGCGCCCGATCCGCGCGAGATCTACCACGCGAACGTGGAGGGCACGCGCACCGTGCTGGAAGCGGCGCGCGCGGCAGGCGTGAGGCGCGTGGTGCACACCTCGAGCGTCGGGACCATCGGCTTCCGCAGCAACGGCCGCCCGGCGGATGAAGACTCGCCAGTCTCGCTCGCCGATATGATCGGCGCATACAAGCGCTCGAAGTTCATGGCGGAGCAGGTGGCGATGGAAGCCGCGCGCGGCGGTCTGGACGTCGTGATCATTAATCCGACCACGCCGGTCGGTGAGCAAGACATCAAACCGACGCCTACTGGCCGCGTGATCGTGGACTTCCTCAAGCGGAAGTTTCCGGCGTACGTGGAGACGGGGTTGAACCTGGTAGACGTTCGCGAGTGCGCGCGCGGGCACGTGGCAGCTGCGGAACGCGGCCGGCGCGGCGAGCGTTACATCTTGGGCGGCGAGGACCTGACGCTCAAGCAGATTCTCGACCGGCTGGCGGCGATCACCGGTCTGCCCTCGCCTAAAGTCAAGCTGCCGTACGCGGTGGCGCTGGCCGCGGGCGCGGTGGATACGCTGTTTACCGGCGTGCTGCGCGGGCACGAGCCGCGGGTGACGCTGGATTCGGTGCGCATGGGACGCAAGAAGATGTTCGCGTCGTCGGCTAAGGCGGAGCGCGAGCTGGGATGGAAGACGGTCGCGGTAGACGACGCGCTGCGGCGCGCGGTGGAGTGGTTCCGGGCGCACGGCTATGCCTAAGGTCGGGATCGTTACCGCGATGGCGACGGAAGTCAGGCCCCTGATACGGGATTGGCGGCAGGTGACGGCGGCGGGACGCCGCCGAGACAGCCGGCGGGACGCCGGCGCTACGTTTTTTGAAAATGAGGAAGCTGTGCTGCTGTGCGGCGGCATCGGGTACGAAGCAGGGAAGCGCGCTGCGGAAGCGGTGATCGAATACGCAAAGCCGTCTTTGCTGATCGCGACTGGCCTGGCTGGCGGATTGAAGCCGGAGTGGACGATGGGGCGGACGATGGTCGCGGCTGTAGTGGTGGGCGAAGCCACGGGACGGCGATTCAAGACCGCCTACGGCGAAGGAACCGTGGTCAGCTCACGCGAGATCGCGCGCGCGGCGAAGAAGCGAGAACTGGCATCACGCTTCGCCGCCGACCTGGTGGACATGGAAGGCGCGGCGGTGGCCGAGGTCGCCGAAGCGCACGGGCTGCCGTTCCTGGCGGTGAAGGCGGTCTCGGACGAGATGGATTTCGAGCTGCCGCCGTTGCAGGAGTTTGTGGATGCCGAGGGTAGGTTCCAGAGCGTGCGCTTCGGATTGTGGGCGGCGTGGCATCCGCGCTGGTGGCCGGCGATCGCGCGGTTGAAGAAGAGAAGTGATTGCGCCGCAGCGGTGCTGGCAGGGAGGTTGAGAGAAGTGATTGCAGGGTGGGAAAACCAAGATCCTTCGCGACCGTTTCCCGCGCCGGAGAAGGCGCGCGGGACCCTCGGTCGCTCAGGATGACAATTTAATTTTTTAGATGGCGACAGCAACACAATCCGGAATGAAACAAGCGCGTAGGGCGATCCCGGCGACCATGACCGCGGCCGTCTATCGTGGACAGAACGACGTGCGCATGGAAACTGTCCCGGTGCCCAAGATTGGCCCGGGCGAAGTGCTGGTGCGGGTGCACACGTGCGGCATCTGCGGCACCGATCTGAAAAAGATTGCGACCGGCTCACACTCAGCCCCGCGCATCTTCGGCCACGAGACTGCCGGGATGATCGCGGCGGTGGGCGAGGGCGTGCGCGGATTCGAAGTCGGCGATCGCGTGATGGCGTTCCATCACATCCCTTGCCGTGAGTGCCATTACTGCCGGCACAAGGTGTTCGCGCAGTGCGAGGTGTACAAGCGCGTGGGTTGCACGGCGGGCTTCGAGCCCGCGGGCGGAGGCTTCGCCGAGTACGTGCGCGTCATGGACTGGATCGTCGCGCGCGGTCTGGTGAAAATTCCCGAGGGCGTCTCGTACGAACAGGCGTCGTTCATCGAGCCGGTGAACACCTGCATGAAGGGCATCGAGACGCTGCGCCTTGAGTCGGGCGAGACCGTGCTGGTGATGGGACAAGGCCCGATCGGACTGATACTGGCGTACCTGGCCCAGCGCGCGGGTGCTCGGGTGATAACTTCCGATTTGTACGCCCAGCGGCTTACAATAGCTATGTCTCTCGGTATTGTGGAGACGATCGACGCCACGCGCACCGAGACTGTTACCCGAGTGCGCGAGTTGACCGAGGGACGCGGGGCTGATGCCGTCATCCTGGCGGTGGCCGCCAACCAGCTCGTCCGTCCCGCCCTGGAAGCAACGCGGCCCGGCGGCAGAACGATGTTGTTCGCGCAGACGGTGCGCAGCGAAGTCGGCATCGACCCGGCTGCCATCTGCGTGGATGAAAAGTCGTTGGTGGGCTCTTATAGCGCATCGGTCGATTTGCAGGAAGAGTCGGTGCGGTTCGTGCTCGGCCGCGAGCTGGATCTGACGCGGATCATCACGCACCGTTTTCCGCTGGCGCAGGCGGTGGAGGCCTTGCAACTGGCCGCCCACCCGCGCCCGGATTCGCTGAAGGCGGTGGTACAGCCGGGCATGGCTTGGGAAGGAAACGATACGTGAACGGAAACATGACAGCCGCCGTCCTGTACGGCAAAGAGGACATAAAAATCGAGCAGGTGCCGATCCCCCGCCTGGGCGAGGGAGAGGTGCTGATCAAAGTGCAGGTGGCGCTCACCTGCGGCACCGACCTGAAGGTCTACCAGCGCGGCTATCACGCGCGCATGATCGTGCCTCCGGCATTGTTCGGCCACGAGCTGGCGGGAGTGGTCGAGGAAGTGGGGCCGAACGTGCGCTGGTTTCGCAAGGGCATGCGGGTGGTAGCGCTGAACTCCGCGCCCTGCCAGATGTGTTTCTACTGCTCCAAGCACCAGGAGAACCTCTGCGAGGACCTGCTGTTCAACAACGGCGCCTACGCCGAGTACATACGCATTCCGCGGCGGATCGTCGAGACCAACATGCTTGCCATCCCCGGCAACGTGAGCTTTGAAGAGGCGGC
>DATNJE010000260.1:0-2964 GCA_035604095.1 Terriglobales bacterium | reverse complement strand
ATCCTTGCCGGCCGCGGCATTGAGGCCCAGGACACCGCCAGCTCGCAGCGCGTTGTCGTGATCAACGAGACGATGGCGAAACGCTTCTTTGCGGGCAAGGATCCGGTGGGGCGTCAATTCACCATTGACGATCCCGACTGGCTGGACAAGCCGCTCACCATCGTAGGCGTCTCCCGCGATGCCAAGGTCATCAACCTGCGCGGCGAAATCACGCCTCGCTTCTACCTGCCCTATCGGCAGGTTCCCGATCCGCGCATGTTCGTGCTCGAGGTCCGCGCCGCGGGCCCGCCCGCTGCGGTCGTGAGCGGCGTGCTCAGCCAGATCAGGGAGGCCGATCCGCAACTGCCCATCACATTCGTGAGTACGCTGTCGGACAGGGTCAGCCGCCAGGCGGTCACAGAGCGCGCGATCGCCAAGCTGTCGGGCTTTTTCGGCGCACTGGCGCTGCTGCTGGCTTGCGTCGGACTCTACGGAGTCATGTCCTACACCGTTGCCGGGCGCACGCGCGAGATCGGAGTGCGTATGGCGCTGGGGGCCCGTCGTGGCGATGTGCTGGAGTTGATCCTGCGGGAGGCCATGCTGCTGGTGGGGGCCGGACTCGCTGTCGGAATTCCGTTGTCGCTCGTCAGTGGTCGCGTCCTGGCCAGCTTCTTGTTCGGTTTGAACAGTACCGATCCACTTTCCTTAATCTCGGTTCTTCTCCTTTTGGCCACGGTGGCGGCGTTTGCCGGCTTCATTCCGGCGCGGCGCGCGGCGAAGGTCGATCCCATGATTGCGCTGCGGTACGAATGAGGATTCGTCTATGAACAGCCTCGTCCAGGATCTTCGTTATGCCGTGCGGCAGCTGCGCAAAAGCCCGGGGTTCACAGCGGTGGCGGTGCTGACGCTGGCTCTGGGAGTCGGAGCTAACACCGGAATTTTTACTCTGGTCAATGCGGTGCTCCTAAAGTCTTTGCCAGTGGCGGATCCTGAGCAGTTGTATCTGGTGGAAGACAATCCGCCGCATGGTTCGCGGTTTTCCTATCCCATGTTTCAGGATGCGCGGGCGGTCATGCCGCACGGCGCCGAACTCGCCGCCATGTCCTGGCCGGGAACGTTTTATGCGTCCTTCGGCGGGGGGCAACCCGAGATGGTGCTTGGCCAGCTGGTTTCGGGGAATTACTTTCAAACGCTGGAGACTCGTGTCGAGCTGGGGCGGTTGCTGACCGAGGAAGATGATCGCGTGGTCAGCGGCAGCCCGGTGGCCGTGATCAGCTATGGGTGCTGGGAACGGCGCTTCGGGCGCGACCCGAACGTAGTCGGTCGCAAGCTGGTGGTGAACGGAATGCCGCTCCTGGTCGTGGGAGTCGCGCCCCAGGGTTTCTTCGGTGCGCGGGCAGGCGTGGCTCCGGAATTCTGGGTGCCCACGGCAATGCAAGCGTCGGTTCATTACGCTCAGCACTACAGCGAGGGGAATTCCGCAAAAACGGAAGATCCATGGGCGCCGCAGCGGGACATTCGCTGGCTGCAATTCGTGGTTCGCGCGAAGGACCCCGCGTCGGTTGCTCCGGCGGTGGCTGCGCTGAATCAGGTTTTTCGCGTGAACCTGGAGCAGACCGTGGCCGCAAAAGTGGACCCCCAGGAGCGGCAGCCTCTGCTGCGCGAGCAGTTGCTGCTCTCGCCCGGAGGACGCGGCTCGCCCAATCTGCGCGAAGACTTTTCCCAGCCGCTGCTGGCGCTCATGGCGA
Source organism: Terriglobales bacterium (assembly GCA_035604095.1). Classification (GTDB taxonomy): domain Bacteria; phylum Acidobacteriota; class Terriglobia; order Terriglobales; family Acidobacteriaceae; genus JAHFUA01. The sequence goes on along the minus strand of DATNJE010000260.1, from coordinate 1,237 downwards.
TGGTGGCTATCATCCTGCTGATTGCCTGCGCCAATATCGCCAATCTGTTGCTGGCGCGGGCTGCGGCGCGGGAGCGCGAGATCGCGGTTCGGCTGTCGATTGGAGCCAGCCGGGCACGCCTGGTGCGCCAGCTGCTGGTGGAGTGCGTTCTGCTGTCAGTTTGCGGGACGATGCTGGGCGCTGCGGTCGCATTCTGGCTTTGCGAGATCTTGCCGAGTTGGGCATCGAGTGGAAGCAGCCCAATTCCGCTGAGTCTCACTCCTGATGCTCGCGTTCTCCTTTTCAGCGCGGCGATTGCGGTTTTCACTGGAATTGCTTTCGGTCTTGCCCCGGCGTTGCAGGGAACGCGGGTTGAGCCGCTGCAGGCTCTGAAGGCAGGCGGGCGCTCAGCCCCCGCCGGCGGCGGAGCACGCTGGTCGCTGAAGCAGAGCCTGGTCGTGTTGCAGGTAGCGCTTTCTTTGGTTCTTATTGTCGGCGCAGGGCTGTTTGTGCGTACGCTGCGCAATTTCACCAATCTCGATCCCGGCTTTGATCGCGATCACCTGGTGAGCGTATGGATCGACACGCACCTGGGCGGCTACTCGCAGGCGCAACGCGCGGCTCTATACCCACAGCTGATCGAGCGCGTGGAGGCGCTCCCAGGCGTGCGCTCGGCAGCGCTGGGGAGCTGCGAAGTCGCCTCCGGATGCGGCGATGCCAGCGATATTTATCTTCCGGGCGTGCCGCACTCGAACGGCGAGACCGACGCGCAGGAGCGCCAGGTAAGCCAGCATTTCTTTGCCACGACCGGCATTCCCCTGATCGAAGGGCGAGGTTTTGCGGATTCCGATACGGCGAACAGCCCGCAAGTCGCCGTGGTCAATCAGGCATTCGTCCGCGAGTTTCTTCCCGGCAAAGATCCTGTAGGCCAGTATTTCGGTTACGACTCCCAAAATGCTTACCGTTTCCAGATTGTGGGCGAGGTGAAGGATTCGCGCGTCAACGACATTCACGAAGAGGCTCCGCCCACGATCTACCATTCGCTCACTCAGGACGTGGTCGATGTGGAGAGCCTCACGGTGCGCACGTTCGGCGATCCCACACAACTCATCGCGGCGGCACGCGATGCCGTGCGCAGTGTCGATCCGAACCTGCCCATTGGCGCCGCGGGCACGGTGGCGGAGTTGGTTAGCAACAGCTTGGCGCAGCAGCGGCTGATTGCGCGGCTCACGACGATTTTCGGCGCCCTGGCCCTGGG
>DATNJE010000259.1:0-6376 GCA_035604095.1 Terriglobales bacterium | reverse complement strand
CGGCACCTGTACGCCGTGGAGGTCGCCAGCGGGGTGCTGCTGATCGCCATCGGAGCGCTGATCGTCACCCGCCATTTCACCATCCTGTCGGCCTGGCTGTCGTTCCTCAACCGCTTCGCGTTGTGAGGTGCCGTGAACCGTAACGCAATCGTGATTATCGTGGTGATGGCCGCCGTGGCCCTCATGCTGTTTGCCGGGGTGCGCATGGCCCGGCCGCGAGCCGGCGTGGTGAAACTCAGCCCAGTGGGGAAGAACGGGTCGGTGGCGCCGGATTTCGAGTTGAAAAGCCTCGACGGCAAGCCGGTGCGGCTCTCGGACTTTCGTGGCAAGGCCGTGCTGCTGAATTTCTGGGCGACCTGGTGCGCGCCCTGCAAGATCGAGATGCCGTGGTTCGTCGACCTGCAGAAACAGTACGCGTCGCAGGGGCTGCAGGTGATCGGCGTCGCCATGGACGATTCCGGCGAGGACACTATCGCCAAGTTCGCCAAGGAGATGGGCGTGAACTATCCGGTGCTGATCGGGAAGGAAGCGGTGGGTGATGCTTACGGCGGCGTGGAGTTCCTGCCTACTACCTTCATTATCGACCGCCAGGGCAAGGTGGTAGATCGCGTCTTCGGGCTGGTGAGCCGCAGCGAGTTCGAAGACGGCATCAAGAAGGCGCTGGGGACCCCGGCAGCGCAGGCGAGCGCAAAGGAACCGGCGCGATGAGATCAGCGCGGATCGGACTCGCGACGGGATTCGTGCTTGTGCTCGTGGCAGCGGGCGCGGCCATGGACGACACGGTGCCGCAGACACCGTCATGGGTGACGCCGTTGCCCGTCGCCAAGATCTCCGTGGCATCCGGCAAGCCCGCTACCCTGCGCCTGCGGTTCAAAGTGGCGGACGGCTATCACATCAATTCTAACCAGCCGGGATCGGAGCTGCTGATCCCAACCAAGCTGCAGCTCAATCCGCCCACCGACATCGGCTTGGGCTCCATCACCTATCCCAAAGGCCACGACCTGACGCTGGCCGTCGCTCCCGACCAGCCGCTGAACGTCTACTCCGGCGAGTTCACCATCACCGCCAAGGTGAGCGCGGCGCGCACGGCCAGCCCGGGCAAATACAAGGTGCATGGCCAGCTTAAGTACCAGGCTTGCAACGACCGCTCCTGTTTCCCGCCCAAGCTTGCGCCGGTAGAGTTCGAAGTATCAGTGTTGAAGCCAAAGACCGGCAGCACGGCGCACAATCCTGCGCAGAGCCCGCACGTTCACCAGTAGCGTCAGCGGTAAGAGCAGCTACGGATTCACACGGATCTGAACGGATCAAGAATCAAGCAATGATCCGTATTGATCCGTGAAATTCCGTGGCTTGTTTTTTTGCTTTTACTCCGTCCTGATTTCCATGGTCTGATCGACGGTGATGGTTTGGGGCGCGGCGCCGGGAGGGCCGGAGTAGCTGGCGACCACGCGGAAGGCGTTGCCGCCAACATCCACCGAATAGGTGTAGCCGGCGCGGCCCGATGCCGGCAGGTTGATCACGCCCTTGGAGCGCAGTTCGTCGAGCGAGAGATATTTGCCCTCCAGGGCGAACTGGCTGCGCTCGGCGTTGGCGATGGCCAGCAGATCGTTCTGCACGCCGGTGATGTCCACGACGGCGCGAATATTGCCTGAGCCCGCCGGCATCACACTCTTCGCCTGGCGGGTGTAGAGCCACGCTCCCACGCACAGCACGATCATCAATCCCAGAAAACCGAAGGCGCGGCCCATGGGCAGACTCCTGAGATGAATTGTATGTCAGGGCATCGCTGGCCCGCTCATTGGCGATTGGGGTTCCGGCGCGGCGGGTTGCGTGCGCGGAACCAGTCCCGCCCAATACCGGCGCAGCAGGGCCCATCCGTATTTCAGCGCCAGCAGGATGGTGACCGCCCACAGCGCGATCGCGGGCAGCCGCATCAGCACGGCCAGCATGGTTACGCCGTACTCGGCAAGGCTCTCCATGCCTTCGCGGAACGCGACCTTGATCTGGTAGAGCGGACGCCAGTGCAGCCCGAAGGTCTGGGCTTCGGTCGCCGAGCGCAGTGATATCGTGAACGATGCCATCGCAACCTGCTGCGAGAGGGAGCGGAACTCGGCTTCGGTCCTCTCGATGCGCTCGCGAACGTCGGCAAGCTTTTCAGTCACGGCCAGGACGTCCTTCACCGAGCCGGCCCGGCGCAGGATCTGCAAGTACTGCTCCTGCTCGGCGCGGTAGCTCTTGAGCGTGGCCTCGGTGTCGACGTATAGATGGGTAACGTCCTCCGCCTGGATCTGCTCGTCCTCGGTGCGCGACCCCAGCTTGTGCAGCGCGGCCCGCGCCTCCTCGAACTGCGTGGCCGGCACGCGGATGGTGAGTTGAGCACGCCCGCTTTCCTGGGTTCCGACCCGCAGACTCACCGCGTATCCGCCGAACTGTTCGGCGACAGCGCGAGCCGCCTCGGCGGCTTTCGCCGGATCGGCCGCGATGAGAGAGAGTTGCGCGGTCTTGACGATCTTGCGGTCGGCGGCCACGCCGCCGCCCGGCACACCGCCAACCGTTCCCGACATTTCGTTCCGCGCTGCCGCCAACGATTGGTTCTCCATTGCGACTGGCGCGAGGGCAGTAGTGTCCGTCGCGGCTTGGAACCACCTCCAGTGGTAGGCCGACGTTGAAACCATCAAACCGATGCCCAGGAGTGCAGCCAGGAATCCCATTGCGATGCCTTGCCGCCGCGGAGTAAAGGCAATCATTTCTCGTGCGCTCGCCATCGTTCTTCTCCCCTATCGTTTAGAACGACACACGCCGATCTTTGTTCCAGGGTGGTGCGCGATTTTCGCGGAACCTTGGAACCAGCTTCGGTGTCGGGAATGGAACGGGGCTGCGGGCAGAACTTGCAGGAGGTAGCTAGGCCGGCTCCCGGACGGTCAGCACCGGGCACGGAGCTTTGCAGACGATCTCGTAAGCTTTGGCCTGCGCGGTTTCTGGGCGGTCGGCTTCCACCGGCCGCAAACCCAGCACCATGAGGTTGGGGTTCCACGCGGCGGAAGTCTCCAGTATCTGGCTGGTTGCGGCCCCGAATTCCACGAAGAACTCGGGCGCGCTCGGCAGCTTGGCATCTTCAGGGATCAGCGCCCGTAGTCTCTTCAAGCGCTCGTTGCCGATGCGCTCTTTTTCCGCGGGCGCAAGACGCTCGGCGTCGGTCACCACGTGCAGCACCGCCAGCGACGACTGCAGTTGTTCCGCCAGCCACACGGCATAGCGCACCGCGTAAAGAGACTGATGCGCGAAGCCCGTGGGCACCAGAATCCGTGGCGCGCCATCTTCCGGCTTCTGGCTGGAGCTGGGACCCACGATGAGCACAGGGCAGGGCGCCTGGCGGAAGATCCTTTCCGCCACCGAGCCCATGATCAGCTTCCACACGCCCGTGCGTCCGCGCGTTCCCACCACCACCAGGTCGATGGAGCGCTCGGCGATCAGCTCCGCGAGCACCTCCCACACCTCGCCCGGCTTGACCAGCAATTCGTGCGGGATGCCGGTGAGCCGTCCGGCGATGAAGTGGTCCATGATTTCGGACTGCCCGGCGCGCCACGCGTCCATCAGCGGTTTTTCCGACTGCGAGGCGGCGACATGGGTCATGAGCAGCTTGGCGTTGTGCCGCCGCGCCATCTCGATGGCAAAGCGCGTCGCCACCTGGGAGGCGGGCGAAAAGTCGGTGGCCACCAGGATGTTGTCGAGCTTCAGAACTGCGGGCAGCGTCGGCATGGGGCGGAACGGCGCAGTATAGCATCGGAGCATCGGCTGCACGCTTCGTGAGGCATCCGGAGTATGGTGCGGCTTTTCCACATTTGCACTAATCACGGGCATTGACGCCAGCCGAGCGTGCGCTTAAGGTGAGTCCCGTCGACGGCTGAAAGGGTTGGCTTCCTAAACAGTAGCCGGTCCAAAGTAAGCTGGGTGATCGGTCCGGCGGGGCGACCCGCAGCGACCGCCAGACCCGAAAAAACCGACGGTTTTGCGAGAGTCCGCCGGGGTTTGGTACCGCGAAAGCGGTGATCGCATCAGGGGCTGCGATGGTGCATGTTTCCACGCTGCCGAGCTCCCTCGCCGGAGTCGGTGGCTGGAACATAACCAATGTCGCAGCCCTTCCTGTTTTTGCCGATCGAATTTTCCCCTCAGGGCGCAGCTTTAGCCGCACCGACAGACCCGACAGTCCCAATTGTCATCCCGAACGAGCGCGAAGGAGTTGTGCGACCTGAAGCCGACGACGGCGGGAAATCTCAAGGGCAGAAAAAGCATCGACCGGTGCCGGCGAAGAGCGTTGTGTCGCTATCGGCGGAACCGGCCGTTGGGATCTTCTTTTGGTGTTGCCATGCAAATCCTTTCTTGCAGGCACGCTCGGGTCATTAGCCACCCCATACTGCGCTGCCAGCTTTCGTGTTCGTTTTCACCGTCATGGGAGCTCTCCTCTCTCTCAGAAATCCTGTTGCTGGGTGTTTTTGGCTGCTGTCTGCTGCTTTAGCCTTGCGGCTCGGCTTACCCACCCCATACTGCGCTGCCGGCCTTGGTGTTCGTCTTCACTGTCATTTGAGTGCTCCTCTCTTTGAATTCTGTTGTTGCTCTGTCTTGTTCGTTGTCTCGGCTTGGCTTAGCCACCCCATACTGCGCTGCCGGCCTTGGTGTTGGTCTGAACTGTCATTTGAGTGCTCCTTTCTTTGTGATTTTCGTTTCCTGTCCGGTTACTTTTGACTTTCCTTATTACCTCGGACAGCTTGACATATAGCAATGCCCTTGCCAGACCGCGGCGGCCACTGGGCACTCGCCGCATTTCCGCGTTATCCATTGAAAACAATGTAGTTACAAGCCTGGGGACGCGGGCGACCCAGAGCTCGCCAGGGCTCGAAACGGCTGAAACCTAACCGTCCTGTTGGGTGGCCTAGCATTTGTGTTAGGTCGCGCGCATGGCGCACCGCATTTGGAGCGTTGGGTATACTCATCGCGTGGCGAGCGCATCCAATCCGCAAGCCGAGACTCCGGCCAGAGTCCGCCTGGAAGCGGTGAGTGGGCCGGTCGAGGGCCGTATCTTCTCGCTGGAGGAGGGCGAGATCTCGATTGGCCGAGAGCCCTCTAACCAGATCTCCCTGCTGGATCCGCTGGTCTCGCGCCGGCATTGCGTCGTCCGCCGCGACGGCCCGGACGTCCGTCTGGAAGACCTCGACAGCCGTAACAGCACCTTCGTGAATGGCGTGCCGGTGAAAGAACGCGTGCTGGTGCATGGCGACCAAGTGAGGGTGGGGAACTCGATCTTCGTCTTCCATGGGTCCCACGATGAGGCGACCCATACCAGCTCCCTCCGCGTGGACGACTCGGCGACCCCCGGCGGTCCCACGGTGATTCTGCGCAAGGAGAACGCGGTATACCTGCAGGCGTCGCAGGCGGGCCTGCCCAGCTCGGCGCGCACGGTCCGCGACCTGAACGTGCTGCTGAACTTCAGCCGGACGCTGAGTTCGGTCCGCGACGTCGCGACCCTGCAGCAGAAGGTGCTGGACGCGGTGTTCGAGGTGGCGCCGGCGGATCGCGCCGCGGTGCTGCTGGTAGAGGAAGGCTCGGAGGAATTCTCCTCCATCCTGGGACGCTACCGGAACGCGGGACCGGAGCAACCCATCCAGGCGAGCCAGACCATCCTCAACGAGGTCATGCGCGAGAACGTGGCGGTGCTGTCCAATGACGTGATCGAAGACGAGACCTACCGCGCCGCCGACAGCCTGGCGTCACCCAACGTGCGCTCGGTGCTGGCCGCGCCCATGGAAGCGCAGGGCAAGCTGGTGGGCGTGATCTACATGGACGCCAGCTCGGCCGGTGTGCACTTCGATACCGGGCTGCTGCAACTCGTGCTCGCCTTGGGCAATATCGCGGGATTGGCCATGGAGAATGCGCGCCACCTGGAGTGGCTGGGCGGCGAGAACCGGCGCTTGCAGCAGGAACTGAGCGCCGATCATGGCATGATCGGCGAGAGCCAGGCCATGCGCGGCGTCCTGGAATTCATCTCCAGGGTCGCGGGGCGGGAGTCCACGGTGCTGGTCTGGGGGGAAAGCGGGACCGGCAAAGAGCTGGTGGCGCGCGCCATCCATGCCAACAGCGGGCGGGCCAACAAGCCGTTCGTGGCCATCAATTGCGCCGCCATCACCGAGACCCTGCTGGAGAGCGAGCTGTTCGGCCACGAAAAAGGATCGTTCACCGGCGCCGTCTCGCAGAAGAAAGGGAAGCTGGAGGCGGCCGACGGCGGTACCGTGTTCCTCGACGAAGTCGGCGAGCTGGCGGTGCCGTTGCAGGCCAAGCTGCTGCGCGTCCTGCAGGAGCGCGAGTTCGAGCGCGTCGGCGG
>DATNJE010000258.1:0-7300 GCA_035604095.1 Terriglobales bacterium | reverse complement strand
CCTTCTCTTCCAGCATGCTCAGGAGCCCGCGCAGGTGCTCCCTGTCTTCCTCGCTGGCCACCAGATTGGCCACGCCCTCCACGAACACGGTCTGCGCCGCCGGCTCCAAGCCGAGGGCGCCGCTGCGCTGCAGTTCCTCGATGGACTGCATCAGCCGGTCGTACTCGCTGCGTTCGCTCTGCAAACGCCGGTCGATCTCCGCCCGCACCGCATCGATGGTCCATCCCCGAAAGTTCTCGTTGATGTAGCGGGCCGCGGTCTCCAGCTCCAACTGCGAAAAATCGCAGCTCGTGCGCAGCACCCGGTCGCGCACCAGTCCCGACCTCGCGACCACCACCGCCAGCACCTTGTTCGCCGCCAGCCGCGAGAAGTACACGTGATCCAGCGCATTGCGCGGGCCGGTGGCAGTCACCGCTACGCCTACACCGCTCGAAAGCAGCGACAGCACGTGCGAAGTGCGTTCCATGAACTCCTGCACGTCGCCGACCCCATGGAAATACTTCTGGATGGCGCCTTCGTCGGCCTGGGAAATGTGCGCCTGCCCGGTGAGCTGCTCCACATAATAACGATAGGCCTGCGCCGTCGGCACCCGGCCCGCCGAGGTGTGCGGCTGCTCGAGATAGCCGGCGTCGGAGAGGTCGGCCATGACATTGCGGATCGTCGCCGGGCTGATCCCTTCTTTGCTTGCGCGCGACAATGTCCGCGATCCCACCGGCTCGCCCGTGGCGATGAACGTCTCCACGATGGCGGTCAGGATCGCGCGTTCACGCTGTCCGCTGGGCCCCACCTGCGCCATTTCTGCCGTGCACCAAAAGCTGCTAAAGCACCACCATAGTTTATGTACGCCCTGTCATCCTGAGCGAGGGACGGCTCCCGCGCGTTTTGTCCAGCGCGGGAAACCCGACTCGAAGGATCTCGGTCCCGTTCGTGCGTACTCCAACCATGAAGGTGCTCTAAACCTTTGCCTCGCAATTACTTACATTCAAGGCTCGCAGCCTTACCTTTGTCTAGATTCTAGGATTTGAGTCGGGAGCTGTCAAGTTTGGCGCTCTTGGATTCAGAGTGCCAACCTGAGTCTGCCCCTCCTAAAACCAGTTCGAAGGGAGGTGTATCCCGATGATGGTTTTGAAAGGGCACGCCTTTCAGGCGTGCCGTATAGGACCGCCGCAAACCCGGCTTTTAGCCGCTGAGGGACAATCCCTCAGGGCCTAAAGGCCAGGCGTTTTCAACGATGATCGGCACGGCTAAAAGCCGTGCCCTTTCAAAGCCGAGCCACGCCAACCCTTGAAACGCTCCAATCATTGGATTCGGATCACGGGCTCCGGGGTGCTAGTGCGCAAGTCTTCGAGACCCGCAATGACCCGGCGGGCAAACTGGTAGAAGGACTTGGCGTGCGGATAATCCTCGCCGCCCAGGGCTACCGGATGCCCGGTATCGCCGCCCTTGCGAATTTCCGGATCGAGCTCCACCGCGCCCAGGTAGGGGATGCCGAACTGTTTTGCCGTGCGTTCCACGCCGCCGGTCGAGAAGATGTCGATCTCCTTCCCGCAATGCGGACACGTGAAGAAGCTCATGTTCTCCACAATGCCGGCAATCTCGACCTTCACCTGGCGAAACATTTCGATGGCCTTGCGCGCGTCCTGCAGGGAAACGTCGGAGGGCGTCGAGACCACGATCGCGCCCGTGAGCGGCACTGTCTGGATCAGCGAAATGGCTACGTCGCCGGTCCCGGGAGGCAGGTCTATCACCAGGTAGTCCAGCTCGCCCCACTCCACCTGCTGCAGGAACTGCTTGATGATGGAGTGCAGCATGGGCCCGCGCCATACCAGAGGCTTGTCGCCGGGATTGAGCATACCCACCGAGAGCACCCTGACGCCGAAAGCTTCCAGCGGCTCGATGCGGTTCTCGCCGATCACGCGCGGCGTGGCCGTGGTGCCCAGCATCAGCGGGACGTTGGGACCGTAGACATCGGCGTCGAGCAGGCCGGTGCGATGTCCCAGCTTGTTCAGAGCCAGCGCCAGGTTGACCGCAATGGTGGTCTTGCCGACACCTCCCTTGCCTGACCCAATGGCGACAATAGTCTTCACGCCGGGCAAGGGCTGCGGTCCAGCCGGCTGTCCAAAACCTTGATGTGGATGAGAACTCAAAGGGCACCTGCCACGATCTGGGATGATGGCCGAATCTGTGATTATACGATGCGTGGGGCAGGAGCATGGATTCGGGGGCCGACTCACTTAGCGCGGTCTCACTTTTACTATGGCCGATTGTCATCCCGAGCGAGGGAGGGCTCCCGCGCGTTCTCTCCGGCGCGGGAAACCCGAGTCGAGGGATCCTGGTTCTAATTGTCTCGGCTAGACTAATTCCGAAACTAGGGACGAACTCTGAAACTTCCCCCGAACGCCGACTCGATGACACGGCCTAGATTCCCAGGTCCTTGAAGAGAGCGCCGGCAGTCCTAAAGCGCTTACCCCGGCGCCGGTCCGCCGCCTTCATGGCCTTAACGGTGGCCGGGTTTGGGACCTTCACCTCAAACGGGAGTGCCTTCTCCGCAGCCACGCGTACCAGCAACATGCGGACGGCGTCGGAAACCGACAGGCCCATTTCCGCCAGGGTCTTCGCGGCTTTCGCCTTCACCTTGTCGTCCACGCGGATATGAACCATCGTCGTTGCCATGGCACAAACCTCCGAGATAGTATCTCACCAAGCAACGCGAGTCCAAGCGCACATGCGAAGAGGCTATGTTTCCTGCAACCTGCCTCCTGCTCGCTCGCCCCTATTCTCCGCGCGCCTGCTTGCGGCGTTCCAGCTCGGCGCGGCGCAGTTCGCGGCGGCGGCCGGCATCGTCGTAGCGGCGCTTCTCGTCCGCGGTCTCGGCCGTGACGGGCGGAACCGGGACGCGGTTGCCCTCTTTGTCCAGGGCAACAAAGGTCAGGTAGGCGGAGCTGACGTGGCGCCGCTCGCCGGTAATGTAGCTCTCGACCCAGCACTTCACGCCCACCTCCATCGAGGTGCGGAAGGCGCGGTTAACCGACGAGCGCAGGATCAGCAGGTCGCCGACGCGCACCGGGGCGAGAAAATCGAGATGGTCCATGGAGGCGGTGACCACCGCGCTGCGGGCGTGGCGATGCGCGGCCATGGCGCCGGCGATATCGATCAGGTGCATCAAGCGGCCGCCCAGCAGGTTGCCGAGCGGGTTGGCGTCGTTGGGCAGCACCACTTCCGCCATGTCTGATTGCGAGACTTTGACGGGACGCGGAGTGAGGTCGCGCGGGCTCATGCTGGGCAGGCTGCTACGCACCGGTTCTGCCGGCGCTCGAAATAGGATTCGAGATAGCAGGCGGCCATGGCCTGGATGCGCGGGTCAGGATGCGCCACCGCCCACTGGCTCGCCGCGGAATCATACTCCAGCACGCCGTGGGCGCCGGGGCGGTGGGCGGCCTCGAGCACGTAGTAAATGTTGATGCGCTGGTCGCGGTCGCGCGCCACGGAAAATCGCACCGCGTCAAAGCGATGCTGCGCGGGCAGCCGCTGGCAGTTGGCGGCGTATCCGAGGTTGCAGAAATCGCGGAGCTGGTCGTCGGAGGGAACGACCTGCTGGTCAGAGCGCGCGGTGCAGAGCCCGCGCCATCCGTTACCCAGCGGCAGCCGCGGACGGTGCGGCCATCCGCCATCCTCGAATTTTTCGGTAGGGATGAAGAAAGGGCAAGCCATAGTAGCAATCAGCAGTCAGCCGTCAGCACTCAGCAAACGCGGTGTTGCTGACTGCTGAGTGCTGAATGCTGAGTGTCATCCGCCAGATTCTAGCGGCGAGAGTTTTCGCCGTCCAGCTTTACTTCCGCGCCTCGGCGTGCAAATCTGTACGCTCTTCCGAGAGGCGATATGGATCGCGCTGAGATGCTGAAGCAGTTCCTGGAGCAGAACCCGAACGACGCCTTCGCCCGCTACGGCCTGGCGATGGAATACTCGCGCGCGGGCGAGATCGAGACCGCTCTGGCCGAGTTCAAGAAGCTGCTGGAGGTCCATCCCGACTACACCGCCGGATACCAAATGGCGGGACAGATGCTCTCCGCCGCCGGCCGCTACGAGGAAGCGCGCCAGATGCTGGAATCCGGAATTGCCAGGGCCGAGCGTGCCGGCAACAAGCACGCGCAGGAAGAAATGCAGGGCCTGCTGCAGGAGCTGCGGTAATTTTGCGAGTCGAAGGCCATGCCCGAAACATCCATCGGACATGGCAACCGCAACGAATCCTTACACCTCGCGAATCCTGGGACTGCTTGGCGACAAGCCGTTCCTCGGCGTTCTGGAATCTACTCCCGCCAAGTTGCAGCAACACTTTGAGCGGCTGGGACCCCAGGGGTTGAAGAAGAGTTACGCTCCGGGCAAGTGGACCGCGGGCCAGATTCTCTGCCATCTGGCTGACGCGGAGATGGCGCTCGGGTTCCGCACGCGGCAGGCCGTGACCGAGCCGAACCATCGCATACAGCCCTTCGATCAGGACCTGTGGGCGCGAAGCTATGCGCACCAGGATCCTGCGGCTGCGGCGAAGGCTGTCATCGCTTTGCGCGGGTGGAATCTGTCGTTCTGGCGGACGCTAGGCCCGGAAGATTTCGCGCGAGTGGCATTTCACCCTGAGCGCGGAGACGAATCGGTGGAGACGATCCTCAAGATGCTTGCCGGACACGACCTGAACCATCTGGCGCAATTGGAGCAGATCCGCTAGGGCCGAGACTCGCGCTGCGCTGTCTCGGCGGCGGCGGAATCGGCGGGACCGACCGCGCGCGACATCGCCCACTCCACCAACCACGGGAAGAGCTGGTAGAACTTGATGCTGATGTGGTGCTGCCAGGGAACGATCACTTCCCTCTTCTCCGGGCCGCAGGCCTTGACCACCGCGGCCGCGACGCGATCGGCGCTAATGCCAGGACGGCGGTTCGCGCCTCCGATGCGCAGCCGCTCTTTGCCTTTCACGGCATTCTCGCTGAAGCTGGTGGCGATGGTGCCGGGACAGACGGTCATCACGTGCACGCCGCTCGAACGCAGTTCCATGCGTGCGCCCTTGCCGATGGCATTCATGGCGAACTTGGTGGCGGAGTAGGCAGCCATGTAGGGCAGCGGGATGTGGCCGGCGACGCTGGAGACGTTAATGATCATGCCACCCTCCTGGCGTTTCATCACCGGGATCACTGCCTGCATACACTCGATGGCGCCGAACAGGTTGGCGTCGAACATGTTGCGGCAGGCTCGCATGTCCATCGAGCCAACCGAGTCCTGCAAGCCGAAGCCGGCGTTGTTGATCCAGATATCTACGCGGCCGAAGTTGTGCAGCGTGAGGCTGAGCAGGCGGTCGATCTCCTCGCGGTTGCGGACGTCGCAGGCGATGGCCACAGTGCGATCCGGCGCACCCACGCGCGCGCGAGCCGCTTCCAATCGCGCGGGATCGCGCGACGACAGCACCACCTTGCAGTCCTCGCGCGCGAATGCCCGCGCCAGCGCCTCGCCGATGCCCATCGACGCGCCGGTGATCACCACAACCTTCCCCCGTGGGTCCATGCTGGTGCTTGTATTTGGTTGCGGCTTGCAAGTCAAGCGGAGGTTACAATCCCTCGGATGAGCGCGCTGCTGCCACTGTTCCCGTTGGATGTGGTGCTCTTGCCCGGCACGCCGATCCCGCTGCACGTCTTCGAGCCGCGGTACAAGGAGATGGTCGGCGAATGCCTGGCACAAAAGTCCACGTTCGGCATCGTGCGCGCCAAGGAAGACAGTATCGCCGAGATCGGCTGCACGGCCGAGATCCTGGAAGTCACCAAGCGCTACGACGACGGGCGCCTGGACATCGTCTGCGAAGGCCGCCGCCGCTTCGAGGTGATGGGGCTGAACGAGGAGCGCGCGTTCCTGCAGGCCGAAGTCACGTACTTCGACGATGAGCCGGGACGCGCTCCGGCCGACCAAGTGGACGAAGCCCTGCGGCTCTACGGCGATCTGATGCACCTTGTGGAGGCCGAGGCCGAGGCCCCCGAAGCCGGCACGCCGCAGCTTTCCTTCCAGCTTGCCGCTCCCATGCCGCTCGACCTCGATTTCAAGCAGTCGCTTTTGAGCATGCGTTCGGAGCGGGAACGCATTGCCGCCGTCGTCGCTTACTTCCAGGCCTTGCTGCCGCGCATGCGCCGCGCGGTCAAGGGTCGGCAGAAAGCCGGCGGGAACGGGCACGCGATGTAGGTCGTGAGTCTGTTGGGTGGTCGCTCGCCGGAGACAGCGACCGACGCCGTTCTCCGCCACTCTTGTCCCTAAAATCAGGGTTGCGGCGCGGCGTATAATCGAGTGAACTGAACAGGGGGCCTTATCCTCATGAACCTTCCGCGGACCCTCGGGGAACTCCGAGGCAGTGACTTTTCCGAAGAACGCCTGCGCCGACGCCGGGTCAAAGACGAAATGCGCGAGAACCTGATCTGCAAGCTGCGGCGGCGCGAAGCTCTGTTTCCGGGCATCGTGGGCTACGACGACACCGTGGTGCCGCAGATCGTGAATGCCGTTCTGTCGCGGCACAACTTCATCCTCCTGGGCCTCCGCGGGCAGGCCAAGAGCCGCATCCTGCGGGCGCTTACCTCGCTCCTTGACCGGGCGCTGCCTTACCTCGAAGGCTGCGAGATCCACGACAATCCTTACGCTTCCATCTGCGGCCGTTGCCGCGAACTGCTTGAGGAGCGCGGCGATCAGATGCCCATCGCGTATCTCTCGCCCGAGCATCGCTACGTGGAGAAGCTGGCCACGCCGGACGTGACCATCGCCGACCTGATCGGCGACATCGATCCCATCAAGGCCGCGCGCGGCGGACATCAGCTCTCCAACGAACTCACCGTCCACTACGGGCTGCTGCCGCGCGCCAACCGCGGCATCTTCGCCATCAACGAGCTTCCCGACCTCGCCGGCAAGATCCAGGTGGGCCTCTTCAACATCATGCAGGAGGGCGACGTCCAGATTAAGGGCTACCCCATCCGCCTGCCGCTCGACCTTGCGCTGGTTTTCACCGCCAACCCGGAGGACTACACCGCGCGCGGCAAAATCATAACGCCGCTCAAAGACCGCATCGGCAGCGAGATTCGCACCCACTATCCGCTGACCATCGAGCAGGGCCTTTCCATCACCAAGCAGGAATCCTGGGTGGAGCGGCCATCGCCAATCCGCCTCGAAGTGCCCAATTACATTCGCGAGATCGTGGAGCAGCTTGCATTCCTGGCGCGCGAAGACAAGCGCGTGGACAAGCGGTCCGGCGTCTCGCAGCGGCTGCCGATTTCAGCGCTCG
>DATNJE010000257.1:0-3108 GCA_035604095.1 Terriglobales bacterium | reverse complement strand
GCCGCGAAACGTCAGACAACTGGCCGAGAGAGAGGCGAGTATGGAACCTGCACGCGCAGGCTTCCACAAGATCGTCGCGGACATATTGCGCCGTGCGCCGGCGGAGGATGCGGCAGGCATTGCCTGGGGGCTGGTTTGTGGCCAACCGGTGGCGGACAAGACCGAGGTGCTGGAATTCCGTGAGGGGGTATTGCGGGTACGCGTGCCGGACGAGGCTTGGCGTGCCAATCTCGCCGCCTTCGTTCCGCGCTACCTGGAGCTGCTCAACACCATGCTGAGCAAGAAGGTGGAGAAGATCGAGTTCGTGCCGCCGCAGAAAACACCGCAGAAGAAAGGCGCGGCCTAGCCGAGGGATGAAGGTCACAGAAAAAGACGTGCTGTACGTGGCCGACCTTGCCAACCTGGAGCTCACGCCGGAGGAACGCACCCGCATGGTGCGCGACCTGAACTCCATCCTCGAATACGTGGAGCGGCTCAAGCAGTTGGATACTGCCGGTGTGCCTCCCATGGCCCAAGTGTCCGACCGCTACGGTGTTTCGGAGAAAAAGGGCATCGCCAGGTTCGAATACGCCATGCGCGCCGACGCGCTGGGCAAGTCCCTCGACCACAAGCTCGCGCTCGCGAACGCGCCCGAGTCGGACGGGACGTTCTTCAAGGTTCCCAAAGTCATCGAGCGGTAATTCCCAAGGCGACGGAGATTTCGATGCGAAAAGATCAGGAACTGGCCATCCCTCCGGGGGCATTAGAAGACCCACATAGCCGCGAGATGCTGCGCGCTTGGATTGCCAAAGGTGGGCTGCATTGCAGCCTCCAAATCGGTGCCTGGAAAGACAAAGAGGCGATTGCCTGGGGGATCGTGCTCTCGGATGCCGCACGCCACGTGGCCGATGCATTAGCCAAAGAGAAGGGCATTAGCCGCGAAGAAACCCTCGCCGCCATTCGCGAGAGTTTCGACCGGGAGATGGAATCTCCGACTTCTGACACCGAAGGCAACTTCGTGCAGTAGAAATGGATCTGAACTCCCTCACCGTTGCCAGCGCCGTCACCGCCATTCGCGAGCGGCAAGTCACCGCCACCGCGCTGGCCGAGGATTTCTACCGCAAGATCGCAGCGGAGGACGGCGAAATCCACTCGTTCCTAACGCTCTCGAAAGAGCGTGCGTTGGCGGCAGCCGCCAGCGTGGACGCACTGGCCGGCAAGGGTGATCCCCTGCCTCCGCTCGCGGGTGTGCCCGTGGCCATCAAGGACGTGATGGTCACGCGCGGCGTGCGCACGACTGCAGGATCAAAGATTCTCGAAAATTACATTCCACCCTACGACTGCACCGCGGTGGCGCGCCTGGAAGCGGCCGGCGCAGTGGTGCTGGGCAAGACCAACTGCGACGAGTTCGCTATGGGCTCGTCGACCGAGAACTCGGCCTATGGTCCGGTGCGCAACCCGCGCGACAAGACGCGCGTCCCGGGCGGATCTTCCGGCGGTTCGGCCGCCGCGGTTGCGGCGGGGTTCGCGCTCGCGGCGCTGGGCTCCGATACTGGAGGCTCCATCCGCCAGCCGGCGTCGTTCTGCGGTGTGGTGGGCTTGATGCCGACCTATGGACGTGTCTCGCGTTACGGGCTGATTGCCTTCGCCTCGTCGCTCGACCACATCGGCCCGTTCACGCGCTCGCTGAAGGACGCCGCCCTTCTGCTCGGGATCATTGCCGGACGTGATCCCTTGGATTCCACCTCCGCCGACGTTCCCGTGCCCGACTACGCGGCCGAGATCGGCAAACCGGTGCGTGGGATGAAGATTGGCGTCCCCAAGGAGTACTTCCCCGAGGGCATGGATGCGGAAGTCCGCACCGCGGTCGAAGACGCGATCCAACTGCTGGCCTCGAAGGCGGGATGCGAGGTCGTGCCCATCTCGTTGCCGCACACCGCGTACGCCATCCCCGCGTACTACATTGTCGCGACCGCCGAAGCGTCTTCCAACCTGGCGCGCTATGACGGTGTGCGCTACGGCCACCGCTCACGGGAGAGCGGCACGCTCGCGGAGATGTACCGCCGCAGCCGCGACGAGGGCTTCGGCTCCGAAGTCAAGCGGCGCATCATGCTGGGCACGTACGCGCTGAGCGCCGGCTATTACGACGCTTACTACCTGAAAGCACAGAGGGTTCGTACGCTGCTGACACGCGACTTCGAAGAAGCATTCACCAAGGTGGACGCCATTATCACACCCACCAGCCCCACACCAGCGTTCAAGCTCGGCGAAAAGGTGGACGACCCGCTCTCCATGTACCTGGCCGACATCTTCACCGTCACCGCCGACCTGGTGGGTGTCCCGGGGATTTCGATTCCTTGCGGCAATTCGCGGGAAGGCCTACCCATCGGGGTGCAACTTATGGCCCGGCACTTCGACGAGCCCACGCTGTTCCGCCTGGGACACGCCCACGAGCACGCCCGCGCGGCCGGGTAAGCCGTCGAACTGGTCAGAGTACCGCCAACAGGGCCCCTACCCGCTCGAGGAAATCCCCCGGGCCTTCCGCCTTGCGAATCAGTTCGCCGTTGTAAAATAGCGGGGCCAGATGGAGCGACTCGCCATTGAGGAAAGCGACTCGCTGCTGGGGGCTCACCCGCTTGATCGCTTCCAGGAATTCCAGCGTTCCCTTGCTGTAGCGGGAGAATGCCACGAGGACCAGGTCGGGGCGAGTTACCTCCCAGGCCGATTGTGCCTCGGCAGAATTGCTGGCAGAGCCTACATCGTAGCCGTGCGCGCTCAGCATGACCGCGCGGAGGCTGCGCATCGTGGAATCGTCATCGACCAGGAGGATGCTTGCACGATGGCTGTGGCCGTTGCCCGCCTTCCCGCTCAAGACGCCAGCCCTTGCTTGCTTTGGAGGCGTCTCACGGCCTCGCCAAAGGAGAGCGCCGATGTTTTTTTCTGCCGGGAATCATTCAGCGACCGGTTGGCGGACATCCGCCAGACCGCTTCCTGAAACCCGCCTCGCACGGGAGGGGCGCTGCATTCCTTATCCAGGAGCATCGTGGCCTTTTCCGTCCAACCTTCCGAGGGGTCTGTTCCTATAGGCAGTTCAGGCTGCTGAGACGGAGACAGGTAGGCAGGCTTGCC
>DATNJE010000256.1:0-7455 GCA_035604095.1 Terriglobales bacterium | reverse complement strand
CCCCAGGAGGTCCTGAACGAGATCTACGACCTGTTCATCGACCTCGACGCCAGCGAAGATCAGCTTGATTTTCCGGTGCTGTACGCCAATGCCAGGCTGGGCACGGCCTCGGCCGATCCCGGAGTTCCCGGCCTGGACCTGCAGCCGGTGTTCGAGGCCCTGGTGAAGACTATCCCCGAGCCCGCGGGCGATCCCGAGGGCGTCTTGCAGGTGCTGGTGGCCAATCTCGATTACAGCGACTATCTGGGACGGCTGGCCATCGCGCGTGTGTTCAACGGCACGCTGCACTATGGCGACGAAGTCGGGATCGCCAAGCTGGACGGCTCGCTGGAGAAAGTAAAGATCACCAAACTGTTTTCCTTCGATGGGCTGAAGCGGGTGGACATCACGGTAGCTGAACTCGGCGACATCGTGGCGGTGGCGGGCGTGACCGGGATCACCATCGGCGAGACCATCACCAGCGCCGAGAACCCGGCGCCGTTGCCTAACATCGCCATCGACGAGCCCACCATCGCGATGCAGTTCACCGTGAACACCTCGCCGCTTGCCGGTCGAGAAGGGGAATACGTCACTTCGCGCAACCTCCGCGAGCGGCTGGAGAAAGAACTGCTCACCAACGTATCCATCCGAGTGGAAGAGACCGCCGGCACGGACACATTCAAAGTGATGGGGCGGGGAGAACTGCAACTTTCGATCCTGATCGAGATGATGCGCCGCGAAGGCTACGAACTGATGGTCGGGAACCCTGAGATCGTCACCCGAACTATCAAGGGCAAGCTGATGGAACCGGTGGAGCGGCTGACCATCGATATTCCGGAAGAGTTTGTCGGGGTGGCGATGGAGCAGCTCGGCATGCGGAAAGCCCAGATGGAGAAGATGCACAACCACGGGTATGGCCGCGTGCGCATGGAATTCCGCGTGCCCAGCCGCAGCCTGATCGGGCTGCGCAGTGAGCTGCTCACCGACACCCGCGGCACCATCGTGATGAACTCGCTCTTCGATGGCCACACCGAGTGGCAGGGCGAGATTCCGCACCGGCTGACCGGCGTGTTGGTGGCGGATCGCACCGGCTCGACCACGGCCTACGCTCTTTACAACCTGCAGGAGCGCGGTGAGCTGTTCGTGGCGCCGGGCACCGAGGTCTACGAGGGCATGATCATCGGCGAGAATTCGCGCGATGCCGACCTGGATGTGAATTGCGTCCGCGAGAAGAAGCTGACCAACATGCGCTCCTCCACCGCCGATGAAGCCATCCGCCTGATCCCGTTCCGCATCCTCAACCTGGAGCAGGCGATCGAATTCATCGCCGACGATGAGTTCGTCGAGGTGACGCCGAAATCGCTTCGCTTGCGCAAGAAGATTTTGCAGGCCAACTCCCGGCCGCGGAAGAACGCTGTCCCGGTGGCGACGCCGGCGACCGAGTAACTTTGTTGCATGGCGGAACGAACCACCACCGAGGTCGAAGTCCAGGGCAGGCGGCTGACGCTCTCCAACCTGGAGAAGGTGCTCTACCCGCAAGCGGGCTTCACCAAGGCCCAGCTCATCGACTACTACGTGCGCATCGCGCCGCTGCTGCTGCCGCATCTGCGCGGCCGTCCGCTCACCATGAAGCGCTACCCGGACGGCGTGGATGGCGAACTCTTCTATCAGAAGAATTGTCCCGACCACCGGCCGCCGTGGGTGGCGACGGCGCGCGTCTGGAGCGAGGGCAACAAGCGCTGGATGGAGTACTGCATGGTGCAGGAGGTGGCCACGCTAGTGTGGGCCGCGAACCTGGCCGACATCGAGCTGCACACCTCGCTGTCGCTGGCGAAGGAGATCCTGCGGCCCACCATGATCATCTTCGACCTTGATCCCGGCGAGCCCGCCGACATTGTGCAGTGCTGCCAGGCTGGGATGTGGGTGCGCGACATCTTCGCTCACTTCGGCTTGCAGGCCTTTCCCAAGACTTCGGGCTCGAAGGGGCTGCAGCTTTATGTGCCGCTGAACGCGCCCGTCACCTATGACGACACCAAGCCCTTCGCGCACGAGCTCGCCAAGCTGCTCGAAGCCCAACACCGCGGGCAGATCGTTTCCGACATGAAGAAAGCTCTGCGCGTGGGCAAAGTGTTGGTCGACTGGAGCCAGAACGACGACCACAAGACCACGGTCTGCGTGTACTCGCTGCGCGCCAAGCCGCGGCCGACCGTCTCCACGCCGGTCACGTGGAAGGAGGTCGAGCAGTGCTGGGCGAAGAAGGACGCCAGCCTTCTGGTCTTCGAATCCGACCAGGTGCTGGAGCGCGTGAAGCGCATGGGCGATCTCTACGAGCCGGTGCTCACGCTAAAACAGACGCTGCCGCCGCTGGCGGCTCTGGTTGCGCTGCGGGATGGGGGCGAGGTTCGCGTGCAGGCAGCGCGGCACGGCAAAGCGGCCGTAAAGGTAAAGAAGCGCTCACCTGCGCGCCGGCGGAAGGCCGGGACCTAGTTCTTACTTCTGATCGCGGAGGGTTCGATGGCGATCTACGCGGGCACGTCCGGCTGGGCGTACGCGGGCTGGAAACCGGATTTCTATCCGCCGAAGCTGCCGTCCAAGTCGTTCCTCTCGCACTACGGCACGCGCCTGAACACGGTGGAAGTGAACTACAGCTTCCGGCGGCTGGTCGCGCCCAGCACGTTCGAAAACTGGACGGCGGCGACGCCGGTGGAGTTCAAATTCGCCGTCAAGGCCCACCAGAAGATCACGCATATCCTCCGCCTGAAGAATGCCGAGGAGATGGTGCGCGCGTTCATGTCGTCGGTTGGGCCGCTGCACCAGGCGGGGAAGCTCGGGCCGATCTTGTTCCAACTTCCGCCTAACCTGAAATGCAGCCTCGAACTGCTCGGTGAGTTTCTCGCACAACTGCCGCGCACGCCGCGCTACACGTTTGAGTTTCGCCACGAGTCGTGGTTCGCTGACCCCGTCTACGAACTGCTGCGCAAGCATAACGCCGCGCTTTGCGTGGCGGAGAGCGAAGACCGCACCGTTCCCGACGAAACCACCGCGGACTTTGCTTATTACCGCTTCCGCCAGCCGGAGTATTCCGCCGAGCAGCAGCGCGAGCTGGCGCAGAAGCTCTCAGCGAAGATCGCGGAAGGCAAGGACGTGTTCGCCTACTTCAAGCACGAGGAAACGCCGCAGGGCGCGCTGCACGCCGAGGAGTTGTTAAAGGCGGTGAAGGCGAAGGCGGCGTGAACCAGTGCGGTCAACAGGCGCGCGTCCGATAACGCGCATACTGGCGGCGTGGCGGCCAGCCAGCCCATCCCGCAGGAACTCGTCTCTTTTATCGACTATCTCAAGATCGAGAAGGGTCTGGCGCCGCTTACCGTCACCGCCTACACGGGCGACATCACCCAGTTCGCTGGCTTCCTGAAGAAGCGGTCGCTCACCGCAGCGCGGCGGCAGGACGTGCGCGACTTTCTCGACCATCTCTTCTCCAACCATGTTGATGGACGTTCGGTGGCGCGCAAGCTCTCCGCCCTGCGCCACTTCTACAAGTACCTGCTGCTCGACCGCCACATCACGCACGACCCCACGCTCAACCTGGAAACGCCGCGGCAATGGAAGGTGTTGCCCAAGGCGCTGGCGCGGGATGAGATCGCAGCCCTGCTCGAGCCGCGCAGTGCCGCAACCGGCAAACTCGCCGCCGCCATCGCACTGCGCGACCACGCCATGCTGGAGACGTTCTACTGCGGTGCCCTGCGCGTCTCGGAGATGGTCGGCGTCAAACTCGAAGACCTGAAGCTCGACCTGGGGTACGTGCTGGTGCGCGGCAAAGGTGACAAGGAACGGATCGTGCCGTTGGGCATGCCGGCGATTCAGGCGATTCGCGGGTATTTGGCCGAGGGCAGGGAAGCCTTGTGCGCGCAGAAGAGCTCGCCGCTGCTCTTTGTCGGGCGCGGCGCACGAAAGATGACCCGCCAGTGGGTTTGGAAAATGGTGCGTGCCGCAAGCTCTGGCAACGGCCGCAACGCCAGCCCGCATATGCTGCGCCACAGTTGTGCGACGCACATGGTCGAAGGCGGCGCCGACCTGCGGACGGTGCAGACCATCCTCGGGCACGCCGACATCTCCACCACGCAGGTTTACACGCACCTGGCTCTCGACCGGCTGAAGAGTGTGTACCGCGAGCACCATCCGCGGGCGAAAGTCCACCACGGAGGCACGGAGGCACAGAGTGGCTGAGGCCACGGTTAAGAAAGCGACAGCGCGCTTTCTTCGCTCGCTGCGCGAACGCAACGCCTCGCCGCACACCATCAAGGCCTACACCGGCGACCTGGAGAAGTTTGCCGCGTACGTGGGCGAAGCCGGCTGGAAGCAGATCGACCACGTGCGCATCCGCGGATTCCTCTCCAAGCTCTACGACCATGGTTTGTCCAAGACCTCGGTGGCGCGGGTGCTGGCGGCGGTGCGCTCGCTCTATCGCTGGCTGGCTCGGGAAGGAGTGGTGGAACAGAATCCGGCGGCGCTGGTCTCTACCCCGCGCTTACCCAAGAAGCTGCCGCGGGTGCCCACCATCGAAGAGATGAACACGGTGCTCGACGGCGAAATGCCCGAGCTTGCCGCGTGGGCGGAGCGCGACCGGCTCATCTTCGAGCTGCTCTACGGTTGCGGCATTCGCAACTCGGAGCTGATCGGAATCGATCTGGACGACGTGCGCTGGTCGGGCGAAGCCATCCTGGTCCGCGGCAAAGGACGCAAGGAGCGCTATGTGCCCTTCGGCGACGCGGTGAAGTCGGCGCTCGATGCGTATGTGCCCGTCCGGCAGCAGAAGCTGGCGGAGCGCCGGCAGTGCACGCGCGCTCTGCTCGTCAACCTGCGCGGCACGCGGCTGACCACGCGCAGCGTGGGAAGGATCGTCAAGCGGATTGCCGTCGCTAAAGGGCTATCGCCCGATGTTCACCCGCACACGCTGCGCCACGCCTTCGGCACGCACATGCTGGAGGAAGGCGCGGACCTGCGCGCCATCCAGGAGATGCTCGGGCACGAGCGGCTCTCCACCACGCAGCGCTACACCCAGCTCTCCATGAAGCACGTTCTGGCGGTGTACGACCAGACGCACCCCAGGGCCAAGTGACGCCGTCTGACTGTGTGGGGCATACAAGTGAAGGGGTGTCCTAAGCGAAGCCGAAGGACCTTGGGAGTCAGGACATACAAGTGAAGGGGCACGACCTTGGTCGTGCCGTACAGAGCCTAAGAAGTCGAGGGCTTTAGCCCCTGCGCTGGCGAACAGAAAAACCAGACTCAGGGGCTAAAGCCCGCTCTTTAAAAGCCCCGTTAATGGCACGACCAAGGTCGTGCCTCTTCACCTGCCCTCCTTGCGTGGCCCCTACTTGTGCACCGACCTTGGTAACTTGGGAGGCATCCGCCACGCCGCTACGATTCTGCGAGGAGCTTTTTTCCCACAATGGCAACCACCGTGACCCATGACGTGCCTTCTCCCCGGGCGGCGCGGCCGCTAAGTGCACGTGCGACCCCGGCGGGCGGCGCCAACAAAGAGCTTTGGCTGCTGCTTTCTCTTTTCCTGATCGCGCTGCTCTCCAATTTCGTGGTGGAGGGGCAGCGGATGGTGCTGGCGTTGTACACGCTGCCCACGATGTTTTCCGCCTACAAGTACGGGCGCCGGCACGCGGTCATGACGGCGCTGGCCAGCACCCTGCTGGTGGTGCTGGTGGTTTACTTCCATCCGCTGTTCCTGCACCGGCGGCCCTTCGTGATCCCGCAGGAGAAGTGGTTCGACGTCGCCCTGTGGGGCGGGATCATGCTGGTGATCGCCTATGCCATGGGCACGCTCTACGAGCGCATGCAATCGAACCTTTACGAGCTGCGCGACAGCTACCGCGGAATCCTGCTCATCCTGCAGCACATCGCCGCCAACGACAAATACAGCCAGAACCACTCCTATCGCGTTTCCATCTGCGCCACCAAGATCGCCGAGCGCATGGACCTGAGCTCGGAGCGGGTCGAGGACATCCGCACCGCCGCCCTGCTGCACGACGTAGATAAGCTGGGCATCAGCCGCGAGATCCTCTACAAGTCGGCGAACTTTACCGCCGCCGACTTCCACAAGTTCCAGCGCGACATGGCCAAGGGCAAGGCCGTTCTGCCTCCCGTGGGTGGATCGTTGCGGCGCGTCATCCCCATCCTGCTGGCGTATTCCGAGCCGATCGACGGGAAGCCCGCCTCCTACCAGGACACGCCGCTGGAATCGCGCATCCTGGCGGTGGCCGATGCCTACGAAACCCTCACCAGCGGCAGCGGCGGGATGCCGCCCAGCGTGGCCATCGGCAACATCGCGGAGCGCGCGGGCACGGAGTTCGATCGCAAGGTCGTCGAGGCGTTCGTGGGCGCCTTCCAGCACGGCCGAGCGCAGACCGTCGCGCTCAAATCCTGAACTGAACACCGCACGGGCGTTACTGCCCTAGCACGTTGATCTCGGCCATCGAGGTCCACGGATTGCCGTGCAGTTCGTCGAGCCCCACCAGGCGGATGTACTGCCCGGTGGTTTGTGGGAACGCGATCTGCAGGGCCGAGGGCACACTCGCTCCCGGTCCCGGACAGTTCGTGCTCAGGTTGCCGTAGTTGAACGTTCCTGTAGCCACCGCCGTGCCCCAGTTCACGCCGTCGCTGCTGACGTAGAACGCGTAATCCTTGATCCAGCCGCAGGCGCTGCCGTCCTGCCGCGGCAGGTATTGGAAGGCCGTCAGTTGGTGGGAGGTCCCCAGGTTGATGCTGATCTGGTGCGGCATCGGTGCGGAGCTGGGGCAGAACTGCGTGTGCCACATGGTGCTGGGGTTGCCGTCGAAAGCGTTCGCGCCCACCCCGTTGCCGCAGATGGTTTCCTGGCTGTCCACCGAGACCAGCGACCAGCCCGACTGCGGGATCAAACTTCCGGGGTTGACCGTGAACGAAGCTTGGGCCGCGTTGCCGCTGTAGGAGCCCGAGATGTTGAGTTGCGTCACGGTACCCACGGCCGTGGTAGTTATGGTGAAGTTTGCGCTGACGGCGTTGGCCGGGACGGTCACGGTTAGCGGTACCGTGGTCGATGGGTCGCTGCTGGCCAGGCTCACCACCGCTCCCGCCGCAGGCGCCGGCCCGCTCAAGCTCACCGTGCCCTGGGCGCTGGTGCCGCCCACCACGATCGCCGGATTCACCGTCACCTGTGCCAGCGTGGGCGGCGGGGCGCTGCCCGATACCGTGCCCAGCACGTTCAACTCGGCCGCCGAGGTCCACGGATTGCCGTGCAGTTCGTCGAGCCCCACCAGGCGGATGTACTGCCCGGTGGTTTGCGGGAACGCGATCTGCAGGGCCGAGGGCACACTCGCGCCCGGTCCCGGACAGTTCGTGCTCAGGTTGCCGTAGTTGAACGTTCCTGTGGCCACCGCCGTGCCCCAGTTCACGCCGTCGCTGCTGACGTAGAACGCGTAATCCTTGATC
>DATNJE010000255.1:0-4814 GCA_035604095.1 Terriglobales bacterium | reverse complement strand
ACGCATCCAGCACCGCGCCGCCGCCGATGGTTACCACCGGCGAGAATTGCCGGAGAATGAAGCGGTCGCCGGGAAACAGCAGTGCGGGCTCCTGAAGTCGCAATTGCGCCACCGCGCTTTGCCCGGGCTTGACCTCCTTGCCTTCGTACAGCACCACCTCGGCCACGGTCTCGAAGGTGTAAGCATGAAAGTGCACGCGGGCGCGGTCTTTGAGCGGACGCACACCGGCCAGCAGCGCGAGCGAGACGTCAAGCCGGCTAGTCGCGCGAAAGAGTCCAGGGGCGGCCAGGGTCATGCCGCGCGCCAGCTCGTCAGGAGAGAAGCCGGCGAGGTTGAGCGCGGTACGCTCGCCGGCGCTGGCCTGCTCGGCGGGACGATTGTGTACCTGCACGCCGCGCACACGGGCCCGCCGGCCGAGCGGAAATACGTCCACTTCTTCCTCCTTGCGCACCGCGCCGGAGATCAGCGTCCCGGTGATCACCGTGCCGAAGCCCTTCATGGTGAACACACGGTCGATGGGCAGGCGGAAGACGGAAGCGGCGCTCTTCGCCGGTACTTCGGCAGCCACGCGCGCCAGCTCGCGCTTGAGGTCGTCGATGCCGGCGCCGGTGAGCGAGCTGACGGGAACAATGGGCGTGCGGCTGGAATCGAGGAAAGACCCGCACAGAAAATCCTCGACTTCGAGCCGCACCACGTCGAGGGTCTCGCGGTCCACCAGGTCGGCCTTGGTGAGCACGGTGATGCCGCGCGGGATGTTGAGCAGGCGGCAGATCTCGAAGTGCTCGCGGGTCTGCGGCTTGATGGATTCGTCGGCGGCGATCACCAGCAGCACCAGGTCGATGCCGCCCACGCCGGCCAGCATGTTGCGCACGAAGCGCTCGTGTCCGGGGACGTCCACGAAGCCTAGGCGCAAGGGCTCGCCGTTGGGCCCGGCAAGCTGGAGGTGGGCGAAACCGATGTCGATGGTGATGCCGCGGCGCTTTTCCTCGGCCAGGCGGTCGGCGTCGATGCCAGTCAGCGCCTTGACCAACGCAGTTTTTCCGTGGTCGATGTGGCCCGCAGTGCCGACAATGACGGATTTCATAAGATGGCAACGATCCGTGACAGTGTACCGCGCCGATGTGCGAGAATAGGGCCTTACTCACATGCCATCATCCCCCGAGACGGCCCAGGCAGTCACTCCCGACCTCATCCAGGAACACGGCCTCAGCGCGGAAGAGTACCAGCGCATCCTGAAATGGCTGGGACGCGAGCCCACTATCACCGAGCTGGGCATCTTCAGCGTGATGTGGAGCGAGCACTGCTCCTACAAGAGTTCGCGCGTGCACCTCAAGCGCCTGCCGACGCACAGCCGCCGCGTGGTGCAGGGACCGGGGGAAAACGCCGGCATCATCGACATCGGCGACGGTTGGGCCTGCGCTTTCAAGATCGAGTCGCACAACCATCCGTCGTTCATCGAGCCCTTCCAGGGAGCAGCCACCGGCGTGGGCGGCATCCTGCGCGATATCTTCACCATGGGCGCGCGGCCGGTGGCCATCATGGATTCGCTGCGCTTCGGGCCGATCACAGCCAGCGGCGGCGAGCCTGATCAATCTACCCTCCACCACAACCATTCGATCGTGGACGGCGTGGTGAGCGGCATCGCCTCTTACGGCAACTGCTTCGGCGTGCCCAACCTCGGCGGCGAAACCAAGTTCGAGCCCTGCTACTCACAGAATCCGCTGGTGAACGCCTTCGCGCTGGGTCTGGTGCGGCGGGACGAGATCTACTACGCACGCGCCTCGGGCGAAGGCAATCCCGTCATCTACGTAGGCGCCAAGACCGGCCGCGACGGCATCCACGGCTGCACCATGGCCAGCGAGGAGTTCAGCGAAGGCTCGGAGGAGAAGCGGCCCAACGTGCAGGTGGGCGACCCGTTCCTGGAAAAGCTGCTGCTGGAAGCGTGCCTGGAGGCGATGCGCACCGGCGCGGTAGTCGGCATTCAGGACATGGGCGCTGCCGGCCTCACCTGCTCCACCTGCGAGATGGGCGGGCGCGGCAACGTCGGTATCGAGATCGAGCTGGACCGCGTCCCGCAGCGCGAGACGGGCATGACGCCCTACGAGATCATGCTCAGCGAGTCGCAGGAGCGCATGCTGCTGGTGGCCGAGAAAGGCCGTGAGGACGAGGTCTTCCGCGTCTTCGAGAAGTGGGGGCTGGACGCGGTGACCGTCGGCCGCGTCACCCCGGACGGCAAGATGCGCGTGCTGCAGCACGGGCGCGTGGTGGCGGAAACTCCCAATGCCGCGCTGACTGACGATGCTCCGCTCTACCACCGTCCCATGGAGCGCTGGGAGCCGCCAGTCGAGCGCGAGATGCCGCCCTCCATCCGCCTGGGTGAAACCGCCGACCTGACCGCCAACCTCAAGCGCCTGCTGGCTTCGCCCAACATCTGCTCCAAGCGCTGGGTGCACGAGCAGTACGACTCCATGGTGCAGACCAACACCGTGCAGGGGCCGGGGCGCGAGGCCGGCTTGATCCGCATCAAGGGCACCAAGCGCGGGCTGGCTATGGCGCTTGACGGCAACGGGCGCTGGTGCTGGCTCGATCCGCGGCTGGGCGCCATGCACGCAGTCGCCGAATCGGCGCGCAAGGTGGCGTGCACGGGCGCAACCCCGGTGGCAGCCACCAACTGCTTGAACTTCGGCAATCCCGAGAAGCCGCAGATCATGTGGCAGTTCGCGCAGGTGATCGACGGCATGACCCGCGCCTGCGAAGAGCTGGAGGTCCCCATCACCGGCGGCAACGTCAGCTTCTATAACGAAACCTTGGGCGAGGGGATTTATCCCACGCCGGTGGTCGGGGTAGTAGGGGTGATCGACGAGGTCGAAAAGACGGCCAGCTTCGAGTTCCGTGAGCCGGGGCGGGCTGTGTTGGTGCTGCGCGGCACCGAGCCGGGCGACGCCATCGATGCCGAGGCCGAGTTCGGCTCCTCCGAGTATGCCAAGGAGATCCTCGGCATGGTCTGGGGGTTCCCGCCGGCGCTCGAACTGGAGAAGGAAGCGACGCTCCAGAAGTGCATCGTCGAGCTGATCCGCCAGGGACTGGCCGAGTCGGCGCACGATTGTTCCGACGGCGGGCTGGCGGTGGCGCTGACCGAATCCGCTTTCCCCAACGGCGTGGGCGCGCGTATCGATCTGGTTTCGGGCGGCCTCGCGGCAGAGTTCCTGCTGTTTGGAGAAGACGCCAGCCGCATCCTGATTTCCTGCGCCAGGGAACACATCGGGCGAATCCAAGAATTAGCGGTAGAATACGGCGTCGCGGCGGAAGTGCTGGGCGAGACCGTTTCCGAGAAAATCGAAATCCTGGTTGATGGCCGGCAAGTGGCCGCAGCGGGAGTGTCCGAGTTGAAGGAAGCTTGGGCGAGCGCGCTGGAGCGAGCGCTACAGGTGGAGACGGGCGAGGAGCTACTAGCCACTAGCTAGGAGCCAGAAGCCAGGAGCTTTATGGCCTTCGACAAATTCAAGGACGAATGCGGCGTTGTAGCCATCTACTCCAACCCGGAGGCGGGCAAGCTCGCCTACCTCGGGCTGCACGCGTTACAGCATCGCGGCCAGGAGTCGGCGGGGATCGTCTCCACCGACGGCGTGACCATGTACGCGCACCGCTCCATGGGCTTGGTGGCCGACATCTTCACCGAAGCCGTGCTGGAAAAACTCAAGGGCACGCTCGCGATCGGGCACACGCGCTACTCGACCACCGGCGACTCGGCGCTGCTCAATGCCCAGCCCATCATGGTGGACTGCAACAAGGGCATGATCGCGCTGGCGCACAATGGCAACCTCGTCAACGCCCAACTGATCCGCTCGCGCCTGGACGCCCAGGGCTCGATCTTCCAGACCACCAGCGACACCGAGGTGATCGTCCACCTGGTGGCGCAGTCACGCGAGGAGACACTGCCGGAAGCCATTGCCGACGCGCTGCGGCGGATCGAAGGCGCGTTTTCGCTGGTGATCATGAGCCGCGACCGTGTGTTCGCGGTGCGCGACCCGCGCGGATTTCGCCCGCTCTCCATGGGACGCATCGCCGGCGGCCTGCGCAAGGACACCATTGTCTTCGCCTCCGAGACCTGCGCCTTCGACCTCATCGGCGCCACCTACGAGCGCGATGTGAATCCCGGCGAGATGGTCGTGGTCGGCCCCGAGGGCATCTACTCGCGCTATTTTGCGAGCCAAACCGCGCAATCGAGCTGCATCTTCGAGCACGTGTATTTCTCTCGGCCCGACAGCGTGATCTTCGGGCGCTCAGTCGCCGAGAGCCGCGAGAAGCTGGGACGGCAGTTGGCGGTCGAGGCTCCCGCTGAGGCTGACCTGGTTGTGCCAGTGCCGGATTCGGGCGTGGCCGCGGCCATGGGCTACGCTGCGGAGAGCGGCATCCCGGTGCGCATGGGACTGATCCGCAATCACTACGTCGGCCGGACATTCATCGAGCCGGAGCAGCGCGTGCGCGACTTCGGGGTCAAGCTCAAGCTGAACCCGGTGCGCAGCATACTGGCGGGGCAGCGCGTGGTGCTGATCGACGACTCCATCGTGCGCGGCACCACCAGCCGCAAGATCGTGCGCATGGTGCGCGACGCCGGCGCCCGCGAGGTGCACCTGCGCATCTCCTGCCCGCCCACCGTTTCACCCTGTTTTTACGGCGTGGATACGCCCTCGAAGAAGCAGCTCATCGCCGCCAACAAGAGCGTCGATGAAATCCGCGATTACATCGGCGCCGACTCGCTGGCCTACCTGTCGCTCGAAGGCATGAAGCAGGCCTGCGGCGAAAGCGAGTCT
>DATNJE010000254.1:0-2485 GCA_035604095.1 Terriglobales bacterium | reverse complement strand
GCTGGTTTAGCTTCCAGCGCCCGCTTTTCCTCGGGCCTGAGTTGGCTGGCTGAGACAACCGATACGCACACCGCCGCCACAACGATGACGGCCATCGCCAAACGCTTCATCATGAAAAAACCTCCGACCACAGGCCTTGGTGTGAACCAGGGCGTTGAAAGGAGCGTACTTAATGCCCGGTTAGGGGAAGGTGAGGGCATGTTTGTCCGGCCACTGGGCTTGAGCAGCATGCGGGCGGGCACTCCCGACACCTGCACGTGTGTCGACATCTTTTAAACCCCGGCGGAGTTTCCGGTCAACTGAAAAGTTAATGCTGGCCGGGGTTTCTGACGGCCGCCGGCGTGTAGGCCTGGCTCCCTGGTCCCGATTTTGCATCCCCGGCGGCTAACCTGTATCTTACAGGCCGCTGTCATTCACCTCCCGGAGGCACGATCATGCGCGACAAGATTCTGTTGTTGGGGACCATGGCAGCCGTGGCGCTTAGCCTGGCGCTGCCGCAGGCTCAGGCCAAGGGCGGCAAAACCGTCGAACTGAAGGACGCCAAAGGAGAAAGCGTGGGCACCGCCATGCTCAGCGCCAAGGGCGCGGGCATCCAGGTCAAGTACAACCTCAAGAACCTGCCGCCTGGCGAGCACGCCATCCACATCCATCAGAATGCCAAGTGCGAAGCCGATCCCGCGGTGCCCGCAGACGCCTTCAAGTCTGCCGGAGGTCATTTCAATCCCGAAAAGAAGCAGCATGGCCTGGACAACCCGCAGGGGCCCCACGCCGGCGACATGCCCAATTTCACCGTCAAGGCGGACGGCACCGCCAAAGGGACGGTCTATGACCCGCGGGTGACGCTGGCCGAGGGCACGCCCAATTCGGTATTCGCCAATGGCGGAACAGCGCTCATGGTCCACGCCAAGGCGGATGACATGAAGAGCGATCCCGCCGGCAACGCCGGACCGCGCATTGCCTGCGGCGTGATCACCAAGTAGCAAATGGGGGATTTCTACAGCCGGTTCCTGCAGTCGGTCCAAACCTGGCCGGAGAACGTCGCGGTGGAGATGCGACACTCATCTGCTCCGGGCCAGGATGTCGCGGTCGAGCGGTATACCTATGCCGCACTGCGGCGGATGGCGGAGTCGGTGGGGCGCTGGCTGCGCGGTCAGGAAATGCCGCGCGGGGCGCGTGCCGCCATTCTGGCCGCGAACGGTCCGCGCTGGGTGGCAGCCTATCTAGGCATTGTTGCCGCCGGAGGCGTGGCCGTCCCCTTCGACATCGCTTTCACCGCCGAGCAAGTTGCCAAGCTGTTGCGCGACAGCGACACCGACTGCCTGTTCACTGATCGCAGACACCTGGCCACCGCGCAACGGGCCATTGCCGGTCTGGACGTGGTGCTCGTGCTCCTAGACGGCGGCTCTGAAGCGCCGACGCTCGACGCCATCTTGGCTGCCGGTCCGGGTGATTTCACACCGGCCGATCTCGGCCCCGGCGATCCGGCGGTGATTCTCTACACCTCGGGCACCACCAGCGATCCCAAAGGCGTGCTGCTCACCCACGACAACCTGCTGGGCGAAATGGATGCGGTTTTCCCGGTGCTCGAAGTCGGGCCGACCGACGCGCTCCTCGGCGTTCTCCCTCTGTTCCACGCGCTCGCCCAGATGGCCAACCTGCTGCTCCCCTTCGCCCGCGGAGCAAGGGTCGTCTATCTCGAGTCGTTGAACACCACCGACCTGCTGCGCGCGCTACGCGAGAGCAGTATCACGCTGTTCTGCTGCGTGCCGCAGTTCTTCTACCTGATCCACGAGCGCATCCTGAAGCAGGTGAAGCAGCGCTCGTGGGCGGCGCGGACGATGTTCCGCCTGCTGCTGCGCGTATCGAAAGCCGGCCGCCGCGCGGGCGTGAACTTGGGCAAGCTCTTTTTCCGCCAGGCGCATGAGGCGCTGGGCTCGAGCATGCGCTTCCTGATCACCGGAGGCTCGCGCTTCGATGCGGCGATCGGACACGAACTCGCAGCCCTGGGGTTCGACATCCTGCAGGCCTACGGCTTGACCGAGACCAGCGGGGGCGCGACCGTCACCCGTCCGGAAGACAACGTCATCGGGTCGGTCGGCCGGCCGCTGCACGGAGTCGAAGTGAAGATCGTCGATCCCGAGCCGCGCGAGGAAGGCCCGCCGGCGGGCGAGATCGCCATCCGCGGACGCATCGTGATGAAAGGTTACTGGAACCGTCCGGACGCGACCACCGCCGTGATCCGCGAAGGCTGGCTGCACACCGGCGACCTCGGCTACCTGGACGGGCGCGGCAACCTCTTCATTACCGGCCGCCGCAAAGACATCATCGTGCTCAGCTCGGGGAAGAACATCTACCCGGAGGAGCTCGAGGCGCACTATCGCAAGTCGCCGTTCGTGAAGGAGATCTGCGTGATGGGCCTGGAGTCGCGCCCGGGCGAGCCGCAAGCCGAACGCCTGCACGCCGTGATTGTCCCCAATGACGAGGT
>DATNJE010000253.1:0-4818 GCA_035604095.1 Terriglobales bacterium | reverse complement strand
CTTGGGCGCGCAGCAGGTCGGCCTCAAAGGGCCGAGGGTCGAGTGTGAACAGCAGTTGTCCCTTCTTGACGTCCTGGCCCTCGGTGAAATGCACGCCTACGATCTCGCCCGTGATCTGTGGTTTCACCCCCACCGTCGTGTACGGATCAACGTTGCCGATCACCCGCACCTGCACGGGGACGGTCTTCTGCACCACATCGGCGACGGTAACGGGTACGCGCGCTTCCACCGGCGGCTGCTTTTTCTGGCTGCATCCGAAGAATAGAAGTCCGGCGGCCAGCGTGGCGGCAAGGGCCGCGTTTCCGCACGCGCCTGTGGGTTTCCTATGAAAGCCGAGGATCATCAGTTACGACCTGAGCTGCGATTATTTTGCCTTACGCCGAGGATTCTGGCTTTCACGGATTTCCATCCCGCCCAGCCAGATGTCGGTCAGTGTCTCGCTTACTTCTTTGACGTCAAACTCCTGATAACGTTTGGCGCCGTAAATCTCCTGGATCAGGGAGTGGTACACGATCATGCCGACGAACCCCCTGGCCGCCAGCAGCGGGTTGACCGCGCGAAACGCTCCCTCCTCGATCCGCCCCCGGATATATCCCGCGATGAGTTCGTAGTATGCCACCACGTGCGTCTGGAAGAAACGCTGTGATCGCCGCTGGTTCTCCAACGCGCTGAACAGCAGCAGCCGGCTGAGGCTGCCGTCCTTGGCGCGAGCCGCGAGAATGTCCTCTGCGATGCCGGCAAAAATCTCGCGGTCGCTCGCGCCGGAGTTGAGCTGCCGCTCCAGGGCCGGCTGCCAGCCCGCCAGTTCGGACTCGCGGTCAATGATGGCCCAGTACAGGTCTTCCTTGGTGGGAAAATGCCGGAAGATGATGGCTTCGTTTACCCGCGCGCTCTCCGCGATCTGGCGGGTGGTGGTGCCCTCGAATCCCTGGCGCGCGAATAGTTCCTTCGCCGCCTCCATGATCTGCAGCCGGCGGTCGCGCGCGGGCAAACGCACTTGCGGGGTCGTTGCCATGTAAGTAATCACTTACTCTAGAGCAGGGGGCCGGGAGTGTCAACGGGAGCGCAGGGTAGAACGATCGTGTGCTCCCAGAGGGACCGGCGGCGGATAGCCCTCCGCGCCTAGTGCGAATCTAGTGTCCCTGTACCTTTGGGCGATGGAATTCCATTGATTAAGTGAATGATACTGTCTGTTGGCGTTGCTGTTTTTATTGGGACCCTGGTGGTTCTCATCGCGGAGGTTTTACCGATGTCAGACTCCGAAATCCAGCGCCGTCCGGAACAACTCGAAAAAGAGATCAAAGCCCTGGACTGGCGCGACCTTCAGCTCTGGGGGATTGGCGCTTGTGTTTTGTTCGCTCTCGCCGCTGGTTTCTTTCTTCTCCTGGCCCCGAACCTGCTTTGGAGATTCACCGATTCCGTCCATCCGGCCACTCTGCCCCAGTACACGGCGGGCTTGATCGTGCTGCTGCTGTTGTTGAACGCGCAGACCCTGCACCAAAGGTTCCGGTTGCAAAGGACCCGCGCGGAACTCATCGGGCAATTGCAATTGGCGGAGCGCGCTGCCCAGATCGACGCTCTCACCGGCGTTTTCAATCGCCGCTACATGGAAAGAATGCTGGAAAAGGAAGTCAGCCGGGCGGAGCGATACCAGAACAGCCTCTGTTTAGCGGTCATCGATGTCGATAAGTTCAAAGACTTCAACACCCGCTTTGGTCACCTGGAGGGGGACCGGGTCTTGATGGCAGTCGCCAGCCTGATGCGCAAGAACTTCCGGGCGGCCGACACCATCGTCCGCTACGGCGGAGACGAGTTCATCGTGGTCATGCCCGAAACCGCCATTAATGAGGCCGCGGTCGCGATAAATCGGCTGCAGGAGGTCTATCTTGCTGAGTGGAACCAGGCCAACGACCGCGGGTATTCCATCACCGTCACGTGCGGGATGGCCGAACCTAAACCCGGAATGACGGCAAGTGAATTGATCTACCAAGCCGACCGTCTGATGTTGGACGCTAAAACCCGCGTGTGCGCTCCCGCGTGACACTGCCGAGACGACCCGCGCAGTAACCACCCCCCTGCATCGGCGGACGATGCTCCTACCGCCCGTTTCGGCGATCCCTAACCTGCACCGCCGTAATTTTCCAACCCGCAGCACACCGGGCTACGATGCGAACTGTGAGGCGGGTTATGCTACTTGAATTTCCCCGATCCCGCGCACGCTTCGTCCCCCCGGAGGACCCGCCCGTCCTCCGCTACGGTGTGGCCCTGCTCTCGAGCACGGTCGCGCTGCTGCTGACGGTTTATTCCCCTCTGGTCGAGACCCGGCTGCTGGTGTTCGCGCTGGCGGTGATGGTGAGCGCGTGGTTCGGTGGCTGGAAACCCGGCCTGACCACCACCGCCTTCTGCGTCCTGGGCGATGCCTATTTCTTCCTGCCGGTGCAGCCCGCCTTCCGCGCCTACAAGGATTACCTGGTCCACCTGGCGCTGTTCGTGCTGGTCGCTTTGGCGATCTGCGCCTTCAATGCCGCGCTGCGCTCCGCGCAGCAGGCGCTGAAGGCCTCGGAGGCGAACTTCCGCTCGCTGGTGGTGAATGCGCCTTATGGCATCTGCCGCTCCAACGCGAACGGGCAGCTCGTGGACGCCAATCCCGCCCTGATCGCTATGCTCGGCTTCACCGGCGGCGACGAACTCCTCCGCCGCAACCTGGCTACCGACATCTATAGCGACGCCGAGCAGCGGGCGGAGCTGCTGGAGTGCTTCCGCTCCGGCCGCAGCTTCGACAAGGTGGAGGCGGAGTGGAAGCGGCAGGACGGCTCGGCCGTGATGGTGCGCGTCTCCGCCCGGCCGATCCGGGTGACCGCCAAGAGCGTCTCCTTCGAGCTCTACGCCGAAGACATCACCGAGCAGCGCGCGCTGGAACAGCAACTGCGGCAGTCGCAGAAGATGGAAGCGGTCGGACGCCTGGCCGGCGGCATCGCCCACGACTTCAACAACCTGCTGATGGTGATCTCCGGCTACTGCGAGTTTCTGCTGCAGAAACTCGGCCCCGATCCGTCGCTGCGCGGGTGCGCGCAGGAGATCGCCAACGCCGCTGACCGCGCCACCGCGCTGACCCGGCAACTCCTCGCTTTCAGCCGCAAACAGTTGCTGCAGCCCAAGGTGCTCGATCTGAACGCGGTGGTCAGCGAGAACCTGAAGATGCTGCCGCGGCTTATCGGCGAAGACGTCGAACTGGCTACCCTCCCCGCCGAAGCTCTGGGCCGAGTGAAGGCCGACCCAGGGCAAATCGAGCAGGTGGTCATGAACCTGGTGGTGAACGCGCGCGACGCCATGCCGAGCGGCGGCAAGCTCACCATCGAGACCGCCAATGTGACCCTGGACGAAGCCTACGCCCGCCGCCATCCCGGGGTCTCGCCCGGAGAGTACGTGATGCTGGCGATCAGCGACACCGGCCTGGGCATGGACAAGGAGACCCAGTCGCACATCTTCGAGCCCTTTTACACCACCAAGGGACAGAAGGGCACCGGGCTGGGCTTGTCGATGGTCTATGGCATCGTCAAACAGAGCGGCGGCTACATCTGGGTGTACAGCGAACCCAACCACGGCACCACCTTCAAGGTGTACCTGCCGCGGGTAGAGGAGGCGGCGGAGGACAAACCTGCCGTGCAGCCTGCGCCGGCGGGGCCTCCCCTGGGCCACGAGACCATCCTGGTGGTGGAAGACGAGCCGCAACTCCGCGACCTGACCCGCCAGTTCCTGAAAACGCGCGGCTATACCGTGCTGGTGGCGGAACACGGGGCGGCAGCCATCGACGTGGCGCGGCGGCACAAGGGCGTCATTCACCTGCTGCTTACCGACATCATCATGCCGGTCATGAACGGGCGCGAGCTGGCGCAGCGCATGGCCGGGCTCAGTCCCAAGACGCGGATCCTGTTCATGTCGGGCTACACCGAAAACGCCATTTGGCGCAACGGCATGATCGAAAGCTCAACCAACTTCCTGCAGAAACCTTTCACCCTCGATGCGCTCACCCGCAAGGTGCGCGAAGTTCTGGAAACACCAACCCCCGAAACGGAGAAACCCAAGATGCCACCGACCAAGCAGTTCCTGATCGAAGCCGAAAACGATCTTCCCTCGCGCGCGCCGCGCTTCACTTTGCAGCTTCCGGTTCACTACCGTGTGGCCGGAGAAACCATGTGGCGGCACGGCACCACCGAGAACATCAGTCGCTCGGGCGTGCTCATCCGCACCGACCAGCCCCTCGAACCCAACGCTCCCTTGGAGTTCAGCGTGGAGTTGCCGACCGGCGTCTTCGGAATGGCGGCCACCGAGATCCTGTGCCGCGGCGAGATCGTGCGCCAGGTGGACGCAGCCGGGAACGACATGAGCCCCGCGCTCGCGGCTCGCATCCTGGATTACCACTTCCATCGCACCGGGCCTATGGCGGCTTAGCGCGGTTGTATCGAAGTGAGTCTCCGGGGTGCTCCACCCTTGGCTGCCATGGCCGAGGGTGGGTCTGCCGGCGGACGCGGTGTTACACTAGCGGCTCGCCATGGCGGAAGAGCGACAGTCCCGCACCCTGTTGTGGATCGTGATCGGCGGAGGCGCCTTCTTCCTCTTCGTTCTCGCGGTGTTCACGCTGGTTTACTTGAGCCTGCGCAGAGGAGAGCGAAAGGAAGCCTTTGGCGGTTTCGGCGATCAGATTGGCGTGGTCGACATCGAGGGCGTCATCATCGAGCCCAAGACGGTGGTCTCTGAGCTTAAGAGGTTCGCCAACGACGATTCCATCAAGGCCATCATCCTCCACATCAACACGCC
>DATNJE010000252.1:0-12673 GCA_035604095.1 Terriglobales bacterium | reverse complement strand
CGAGAGCGACGAGATGGAAGGTCGTCTTGCCCAGATCGATACCAACAGAGGCGATGTTCATGCGATGATCCTCCTTGTCTGTGCCCGATCATCCCACCAGGGCTGATCAAGGCGGCGGACCATCTCATTAATCGCGTTATCGCTAATTGAACTCTCGTGGCGCCCTGCCCACGCCGCCGCACCCCTTGCTCCCGAGGCGCACCAGAAGAGGTGCAGCGGGTGATTTTCTAACCATGACCCGAATGCTGTAATCTGTCTCGCCTTACTTCTGGCACTGACAACTGGCAACTGGCGACTGAACATGCGACTTCTCGTAATTGGCGCAGGCATGATGGGATCGGCGGCAGCCTATGACATGGCGCGCGTGCCCGCGGTCGAGGCGGTGACGCTGGCCGATACCGACATGGGCCGGGCGAAGGACGCGGCCAAGCGCGTCAACAAGCTGACCCGCGGGAAGAAGGTCACGCCGAAGCGCCTGGATGCCAGCCGCGAGTCCGACGCCGCCAAGCTGATGCGCGGGCACGTGGCGGCCCTCTCCGCAGTGCCGTATTTCTTCAACGTCGGCCTGGCGCGCGCGGCCATCAAGGCGGGATGCCACTTCGCCGACCTCGGCGGCAACAACACCGTGGTGCGAGAAGAGCTCGCCATGGACAAGCCAGCCGCCAAGCGCAGAGTGGCGCTGGCGCCGGATTGCGGGCTTTCTCCCGGCATGGGGTCGATCCTGGCGGGCGAGCTGATGCGCCGCATCGGCGGCAAAGCGGACGCGCTGAAGCTCTACGTCGGCGGCCTGCCGCAACATCCCAAGCCGCCCTTCAACTACCAGTTGGTGTTCTCGGTCGAGGGGCTGATCAACGAGTATGTCGAGCCGGCGCGCATCCTGCGCAATGGGAAACTGACCACCATCGAACCGCTGAGCGAGCTGGAGGAATTCCATCTCGAAGGCTTCCCACCTTTGGAGGCGTTTCAAACTTCCGGCGGGACTTCGACTCTGCCCGAAACCTTCGCCGGAAATGTAGGCGAGTGTTTCGAGAAGACGCTGCGCTATCGCGGACACCTGGCGTTCATCCGCGGACTCTACGACCTGGGGATGTTTTCGAGCGAAAAGAAGAAATTCGGCAAGACCGAGATCGCGCCCCGGGCGGTGACTGCCAGGTTGTTCGAAGAGAAGTTCGCGGGCAGCGACGCGGACCTGGTCATCCTGCGCGTTGAAGCTCATCAAGGCGCGCGCGTGGTGTCGTTCACCGCGGTGGACCGCTTCGACCCGGCGACCGGCATGACGGCCATGATGCGCACGACGGCTTGGCCGGCCTCGGTTGTGGTCCAGATGCTGGCCTCGGGCGAAATTGCGAAACGCGGCGGAATCCGCAGCGAGTTGGACATCCCCGCCGCCGCGTTCCTGCAGGCGATGGCCAGCCGAGGGGTGCGCATCGAGTATTCTAGTCGCGACTTACCAACAGGAGGCCGACTGTGAAGTTCCTGGATCGACTTCATCCCCTGGCATTGCTGGGGCTTCGCCTGGCGCTGGGGGCCATCATGATCTCCCACGGGGCGCAGAAGCTGTTCGGCGGTATGCCGAAATTCATGGGAATGCTCAACAGCATGGGGATTCCTAGCTGGATGGCATACCTGACCGTGGCGGCGGAGTTCGGCGGCGGCATCCTGCTGGTGGTGGGGTTGCTGACCCGCCTGGCTGCTCTGTCGATGGTCATTGACATGGCAGTGGCCATCGATAAAGTCCACTGGAAGAATGGGCTGAGGGGGCCGGGCGGATACGAACTCCCCCTGGCCTGCGGGATCATCGCCTTCGCCCTCATCTTTCTGGGAGCGGGGCCGATCTCGCTGGATGGGGCGTTCTTCCGCGGCGGTGGCGGTCCCGCACGCAAGTGACATGCACTAAAGTGCCCCTGCGGGAGCTTGACGCCGGCCAGGCACCAGCGCATCCTATGTGCAAGATGCGGGGACGTTCGCAAATCTGGCTCGCCATTGCCCTGTGCCTGGCGATTTTCATTACGTTCCTGGTGCACAAGCCTGCCTGCAGCAGCGGTGACAGGCTGCACAACAAACCGGTAGCCAAGTTCAAGGCCCTGACCGCGGATATCAGCGCCAAGTCCGGGATTAGCGCCGCGGTCGAAATCGCGTTCGCCCGTCCTGTGGCCGCGTCCGTCCCGGCGCAACCGAAAGCACCGTCCGCCGCCGGTGAAGCGTTTACGCTCCAGGCTCCGGGACCTCAAGTTCTCTCCTGTTGCCTCCTCTGCTGATTCTCTGTCTGGTTTTCCCCGCGCACACGTGCCTAAAATTCTGTGCGGGGATCTACTGGGAAGGCGACCTCTCTCTCTTCCCGGTTGCCGCGGAGAAATCGGCAGACCCTGCCTCCGGTCACCGTTTTCTCCGCTTTTTTCTTTGGAACGGTGGTTAGAAGCCGGCCAGCTTGAGCATGGCCTGATAGAGGTCGTTGGCCTGGGGCAGGATCTCGTCCTCCAGCGCCGGCTGGTAGGCGCAGAAGGTGTCCATGGCGGCGACGCGGCGCACCGGAGCGTCGAGGTGATCGAACAGTTCGTCGGCGATGCGCGCGGCGATCTCGGCGCCGTATCCCCAGCTCAGCACGTCCTCGTAGGCCACGATCACGCGGTTGGTCTTGCGCACCGAGTTGGCGATCGCCTCCCAGTCGTATGGACTGAGGGTACGCAGGTCGATGATCTCCACGCTGAGCTGATGCTCGCGCTCGGCGCGCTGTGCGGCCTGCAGGGCGCGGGGAACCACCGCGCCGTAGGTGATCACCGAAACATCACTGCCTTCCCGCGCCACCCTTGCTTTGCCGAACGGGATCATGTGGTCGGGGCCAGGATACGGGGCGCGTCCATAGGTCTCGCGATAGAGCCGCTTGTGCTCGAGGAAGAGCACCGGGTCGTCACAGCGGATGGCGGTGTGCAAGAGGCCGTTGGCATCCAGCGCATTCGAGGGAAACACCACGCGCAGTCCGGGAATGTGCGTGAAGATGCTCTCCCCACACTGCGAGTGGTAGATGGCGCCACCGGTGAGGTATCCGCCGATGGCCACGCGGATGACGGCTGGGCAGGAGAAGCCGTTGAACGAGCGCCAGCGGATGAGCGGAAGCTCGTTGCGCAACTGGTGCATCGCGGGCCAGATGTAGTCGAAGAACTGGATCTCGGCCACCGGCTTCAATCCGCGCGTGGCCATGCCGATGGTGCGTCCCACGATGCTGGCCTCCGCCAGCGGCGAGTTGAACACGCGGTCGGGGCCGAACTCCATCTGCAGGCCGGAGGTGAGTTTGAAAACGCCTCCCTTGCCCTTGACCAGTTTCTGCTTCAAGTACTGCTCGCGGCTGCAGTCGGCGACGTCCTCGCCGAAGACGACGATGCGCGGATCGCGCCGCATCTCGTCCTTCAGGCAGGCGTTGATGAGGTCCGCCATGGTCTTCTCGGCCACCGCCCCAGGCTTGGCCGGAGCAGGCGGCGGCGCGGGCGCAGCCTCGAACTTGGTTGACGTGGGATCGAGGTCGGGCGAGTAGATGAACTGCAGGATCGATTCCTTCTTCGCCGCGGGCGCTTCGAGGGCGCGGTCGCTCGCCTCCAGCACTTCTTCGCTCACCTGCTTTTCGAGCTCGTTGATCGCCTTCTCGTCGAGGATGCCTTCGCGGATCAGGAACATCTGCAGGCGGGTGATGGGATCGCGCTTGGCCTCTTCCTGGCGCTCGGACTCGGGGCGATAGAGGCGTTCGTCGTCGGAGAGCGAGTGCGAGTAGGGACGGATGACGTGCCCGTGCACGAACCCCGGCCCTTTGCCGGCGCGGATGTGCTCGACCGCGCGGGTGACGGCGGCATAGCTCTCGACCGGATCGGTGCCGTCGCACTCCTCGAAATGGAAGTTGGGGAAATTGGCCACCAGGCGCGAGATGTTGCCGCCCGCGGTCTGTACCTCGCAGGGCACGGAGATGGCGTAC
Source organism: Terriglobales bacterium (assembly GCA_035604095.1). GTDB lineage: Bacteria > Acidobacteriota > Terriglobia > Terriglobales > Acidobacteriaceae > JAHFUA01. The sequence goes on along the minus strand of DATNJE010000252.1, from coordinate 8,712 downwards.
TCGTTGTCCTCGATCAGGAACAGCACCGGCAGCTTCAGGTTCGAGGCCGAGTTCAGCGACTCCCAGAACTCGCCCTGGCTGGTGGTGCCTTCCCCGGAGGAGACGTACACCACCTCGTCGCCGTGGAAGGTCACATCCTTGAACTCGCGGTAGTCGCCCGGAACTTTCTTGGCCGCCTCGGGATGGCGCGAGAAGTAGCGGCCGGCTTCGGCGCATCCGATTGCGTGCAGGAACTGGCTGCCCGTGGGCGAGGAGCCGGTGACGATGTTGAGCTGGCGGCTGGACCAGTGCGAGGGCATCTGGCGTCCGCCGGAGCAGGGATCGTCGGCCGCGCCCACCGCCTGCAGCAGCATATCGAGCGGTTTCATGCCCAGAGTGAGGGCCAGCGCGCGGTCGCGATAGTAGGCGAAGAACCAGTCATAAGCCGGCTTGAGGACCAGTCCGGCCGCCACCAGCAGCGCCTCATGGCCAGCCCCCGAAATCTGGAAGAAGATCTTCTGCTGGCGCTTGAGCAGGATCTCGCGGTCGTCGATGCGCCGCGACAGGAACATCAGCCGGTAAATCTCGATGAGCTGTTTGCGGGTGAGGCCCTGGTAGGTCTTGTCGGGAGTCTCAAGTGCTTTGCCAGCGGCCTTGGGTACGGTCTTGGTGGTAGCCATTCGCTCCCTCGGATGCAGTCGGACCCCGAGGCGACATTGTAAAACGGGTGTGGGCGGTGCGGATATACTGATTGGCGAACCAAAGTCACCTAGGCGGATACTTCGGTGATCACCGTCAACCGCCCCATTCCGACCGAGCAGATCAGGCTGCTGATCTTCGACCTGGACGGCACTCTGATCGACTCGCAACTGGACCTGGCCAACTCGGTCAACGCCATGCTACGCCACTTCGGGCGGAGGGAACTCTCGCAGGAGGTGATCGCCAACTATATCGGCAACGGCGCGCCCATGCTGATCCGCCGCGCCCTGGGCGATCCCGATGACGGCCACTATATGCACGAGGCCCTGGACTTCTTCCTGCACTATTATCGCGAGCACAAGCTGGACAACACTACGCTCTATCCCGGGATTCGCGAGGCGCTCGCGGCGGTGCGCTGGATCGAGAACAACGGCCACCGGATGGAGCGCCAGTTCGCGGTGCTCAGCAACAAGCCGGTGAGGCCCTCAAGCCAGATTCTTGAAGGCCTTGGGCTGCGGGATATGTTCGTCCAGGTTTATGGCGGCAACAGCTTCGCCACCAAGAAGCCCGACCCGATGGGCGCGAACGCTCTCCTCGAGGAGACCGGGACGCCGGCGGAGCAGGCCATCATCATCGGCGACTCGGAGATCGACGTGATCACCGCGCGCAATGCCGGGACGTGGAGCTGCGGGGTGAACTACGGCTTCCGTCCGGACACGCTGAAAGTGGTGCCGCCAGATGTGGTCATCGACACTCCGCGAGAATTGCCGCTGGTGTTCAACAAGGATTACGAGGAGGAATTTGAGAACTAGACGGCTCCCCTCCAACACGTTCGGCTTCACCCCGGCGGAGTTGCGCACCATCCGTGCGATGAAGGATCCGAACGGCGTGCAGAAATTCCTGAACAGCTTGCCCTACCACCTGGCGCTCACCTGCTGGTCGCCGCGCAAGGTGCTGCGCGAGCGTACCGTGCATTGCTTGGAGGGCGCAATCTTTGCCGTGGCCGCGCTGCGAGTGTTGGGATACCCGCCGCTATTGTGGGATATGGAAGCGGAGCGCGACACCGACCACGTGCTGGCCGTCTTCAAGGTGGATGGTTGTTGGGGAGCGGTGGCGGCGTCGAACTACGCTGGCTGCCGCTACCGCGAGCCGGTCTACCGCTCGCTGCGCGAGCTGGCCATGAGCTACTTCAATCTTTATTTCAACCTGGCGCGGCAGCGCTCGCTGCGCCGCTATTCCCAGCCGGTCAACATGGCGCGCTTCGATGACCTGAACTGGATGACCAGCGAGGACGAAGTCTGGTACATCGCCGAGTACCTGTGCGATATCCCGCACCGGCCCCTGCTCACCCCCAAGCAGGAAAAATCTCTCAACAGCATAGACGAGCGGTTGTTCCAAGCGGAGCTGGTGGGCCACAGGTGGAAGTAGGCGCGGACTGGGCGCGACCGGCCCTCGCGCCACGAGGGCCGGATTCACGCTTTCGGCAGGCCGATGGAGGCGGCCAGCCTGTCTAGTGGAAGAGGTCCAGGGTGTTATCCCCGTCGTCCACAAAATAGATTCCCTTGCCGTTTGGAGCTACAGCCAGGCCGAACAGCGTACCCGCCCCGGCGCCGCTGGTATCGATGTTGATCGGCGCAAACTGGAACCCGTGGGGCGTGAGTTCAACCAGGTTGCCATCATTACTGTTGACCGTAAAGATGTCGCAGTTGGGAGCGATCACCAGCCCAAGCGGACCATTGAGCCCGCCATTGACTGTCACCGTTTTCCCGGTGCCGGTGCTGTTGAATCGCAGGACCGCATGGTCGATTGCCGCGATGCGATTGGCGAGGGTGTCGGCTACATAGAGCGTCCCATCGCAGCCCAGACCGACGCCCGTCGGCCCGATAACCAGCGCAGCCGGGTCCGTCCGCTGACTGAAACCGGAGCCGATCACGGTACGCAGCAGCTCCAGCGGACGCCCATTATCGGGTACCAGGAGGATGATGCGCAGCACGGTGCCGCGGTTCACAACGTTGCCGTTCGCTGCCACCGTCCCACTGAGCACGTTGGTGACAAACAGCTCTGCAACGTCATCGTCCTCGACCGACGTCATATCCCAGGGACCGTTGATGGCGCCGCCGGAGAAGGTTTCGACCGCGTGCCCATGGCTGTCGAGCACGATCAGGCACCCGGCCTGAGCGGTGGCGGCGGTACCGTCCGTGGTAGGCAGGCTGCCAACGATGACCCATCCGCTCCGCAGCACCACCAGCGCGGTGGTCAGGCCAACCCCTCCGGGACAATGTCCGGGCAGGTTGTGGGCGCTGATGGTCGCGAATACCTTGGTAGTCCCATCCGGCGCAATGTCCATGATGGTGGTGCCGGTGCCCTGCAGGCCGCCAGGGTTAGCAACGGTGATAGCGTTGTTGAAGTTGCTGACCAGGATGTGTCCCTTGACCAGCTTTCCCGTGGATCGTTGCACCACCGCGACGCCATACGGATTCACGTCGCCGTTCTTCGGGACGGTGGATGCGATAAACGTGGTGGTGGTGAAGTTCGCGGTGAAGGCCTCGTCATCGGCGCTGGCCATGATGGCTACAAACACCAGGACGGAGCCCAGCAATAAGAAGTGTCGCAAGCGAGACATCGTTTCCTCCTACGTTCGCGGTGCGATGGAATCCCATCGCAGAGTGGGGGAGGCACGAGACTAGGTTGCACGCCCGTCGCACTTGTCACCGGGATGCAATCAAATGGTAATTTCCTTGTCTATGGGATTTGCTGGTTACGCTTGCGCTGCGGTTAGGCCCGCCCTCCGGTCTATCCTCGTCTTCTCCCTTGCGCTCTGCGGCGCGGGGCAGAACGCTCCGCAGCGGCTGTTGCTTTCCCGCCCTCACGAGCCGCGAACCCTTTCGAGCGAGGAGATCCAGCCGCTCATCCGGGCGGTAGCGGAGAACGACATTGCCAATGACCTCAAGCAGCGTGACTACGCCTACCTGCAGCGCGAGGAAGAACACAAGCTGGATGGCCAGGGCAACGAAAAATCGCGGGAGACCCGGGACTACGAGATCATGATGCTCTACGGGCAGGGAGTGCGGCGGCTGATCGCACGCAACGACAAGCCCCTGAGCGCGCAGGAGTCCGCCAAGGAAGAGAAGAAGATCCAGGAGGTCATGCGTAAGCGCGAACAGGAGACGCCCGAGCAGCGGGAGAAACGGCTTAAGAAACAAGTCCGCGAGCGCGAAGAAGAGCGGGCATGGGTGCGCGAGATCGCCGATGCCTACACCTTTAGCCTGGTGGGCACGGAGAGCCGGGGCGGGCGGGAGACCTACGTCATCGATGCCGACCCCAGGCCCGACTTCCATCCCCGTCTGAAAGACGCCAAGTACCTTCCCAAGTTTCGCGGCCGCATCTGGATCGACAGCTCCGAGACCCAGTGGGTCAAGCTCGACTGCGAGGCGATCGATACGGTCTCCTGGGGGCTGTTCCTGGCCCGGGTCCACAAAGGCTCGCGCATCAGCATTGAGCTGGCCCACGTCAACGACGAGGTATGGCTGCCGAAATCCGTTTCCTTGAAAATCTCAGCCCGGGTGGCCCTGCTCAAGAACTTCAACGTGGTCGAGGACGTGAGCTATCGGGATTACAAGAAGTTTCGCAGCGATACCAAGATCGTGCCGGTGCCGGAGGCGCCTCGCTGAAGTAGCACGATCTCTTTGTCATCCCGAGCGAGGGGCTTCAGCCCCGAGTCGAGGGACAATGCCTTTGACCGTCGCCATTAGTACGTCTATATGACGATGAGCAGGTCGCGTCGCACGTTACGAGCAATTTTCGCCAGCGATCTGGCGGCACATTGGTTTGAAATGCATTGTCCCTCCACTCGGGCTCACGCCCTCGGTCGGGATGACAATCTTTCGGTCAGCACCGCGATCCTCCAATCAAGAAAGCGTCCTATTCGGCCACGTTATAATCAAGAGATTGTTACCCGCTGAAATTCGCGCTGGGAGAATTGCGGTAGCAGCGGGTTTTGAGCCAAAGGCCAACAGCTAACAGCCAAGAGCCGTCTTTCATGGATTTCAAGCTCATCTCCGATTACAAGCCGCGCGGCGATCAGGGCAGGGCCATCGAGCAACTCACCCGCGGCGTGCGCGATGCGGAAAAGCATCAAGTCCTACTCGGCGTCACCGGCTCGGGCAAGACCTACACCATGGCCAAGCTGGTCGAGCAGGCCAACCGGCCGGCGCTGGTGCTGGCCCACAACAAGACGCTGGCGGCGCAGCTCTATCACGAGTTCAAGACCTTCTTCCCGCACAACGCGGTGGAGTATTTCGTCTCCTATTACGACTACTACCAGCCTGAGGCTTACATCCCGGCGGGCGACGTGTACATCGAGAAGGAAGCCACCGTCAACGACGAGCTCGACAAGCTGCGCCTCTCGGCCACCAAGTCGCTGTTCGAGCGGCGCGATTGCATAATCGTGGCCTCGGTGAGCTGCATCTACGGCCTGGGGTCGCCGGACGCCTATTACGGCATGATGATGTTCGTGGAAAAGGGCCAGAAGCTCAAGCGCGAGGACATCACGCGGCGGCTGGTCGAGATCCTCTACGAGCGCTCGGACACCGACTTCCACCGCGGCACCTTCCGCGTGCGCGGCGACATCATCGAAGTCTTCCCCACCTACGAAGACATGGCCTACCGCATCGAGCTGTGGGGAGACCAGGTGGAATCGCTGGCGCAGATCGATCCCCTGTTCGGCACCGTCAAGCAGAAGTACGTGCGCCTGCCCATCTATCCGAAGACGCACTATGTCATGTCGCCCGAAACCAAGTCGCGCGCGGTCGAGTCCATCAAGGAAGAGCTGCACTGGTGGGAAGCCGAGCTGGAAAAGCAGGGACGCGTGGTCGAAGCGCAGCGCGTGCACCAGCGCACCATGTTCGACCTGGAGATGATCAAGTCGGTCGGCTACTGTCACGGCATCGAAAACTACTCGCGGCATTTTTCCGGACGCTTGCCGGGGGAAGCACCGCCCACGCTGCTCGACTACGTTCCGCGCGACTACCTGCTCTTCATCGACGAATCGCACCAGACTGTCCCGCAGCTCCACGGCATGTATCACGGCGACCGCTCGCGCAAGGAAACGCTGGTGGAATACGGCTTCCGCATGCCTTCGGCGATGGATAACCGTCCGCTGACCTTCGAGGAGTTCGAGCACCGTGTGAACCAGGCCATCTACGTCTCGGCGACGCCTGGCCCGTACGAGCTGACCAAGTCGGCGGGCGTGGTGGTGGAGCAGATCATTCGTCCCACGGGATTGGTTGATCCGGAAGCCGAGGTGCGGCCGGTGAAAGGGCAGATCGACGACCTGCTGCACGAGATCCGCGAGCGCGCGGCCAAGGGTGAGCGCGTGCTGGTGACCACGCTGACCAAGCGTATGGCCGAAGACCTGGCCGAGTACTACAGCGAGGTGGGCGTGCGCTGCCGCTACATGCATTCGGAGATCGTGACCCTGGAGCGCATCAAGATCCTGCGCGACCTGCGCAAGGGCGAGTTCGACGTACTGATCGGCATCAACCTGCTGCGGGAGGGCCTCGACCTGCCCGAGGTCTCCCTGGTCGCGATCCTGGATGCCGACAAGGAAGGCTTCCTGCGCTCCAGCGGTTCGCTCATCCAGACCATGGGCCGCTGTGCGCGCCACTTGAACGGCCGGGCCATCCTCTACGCCGACCGGATGACGGACTCGATGCAGCGCGCCCTGGACGAGACCACCCGCCGGCGCGCCATCCAGCAGGCCTACAACGACGAGCACGGCATCACGCCGCAGTCCATCGTGCGGCCATTGGAGATGTCGCTGGCGCAGATCGTCGAGGCCGATTACGTGGATGTGGCCGACGCTGCCGAGGGCATGCCGGAGTTCAAGTCGCAGGAAGAACTGGACGCCTACATCGCCCGCCTCGAGAACGACATGCGCGAAGCCGCGAAGCGGTTCGAGTTCGAGAAGGCGGCCAAGCTGCGCGACACCATCAAAGAGCTGCGGACAAAAGAGTTCTTGTTTGCGTAAGTCCCGCGTGAAGCGCCCTAGAGCGGTTCCAATGTTGATCTGCCCCGCCTTGAAGGGGCATGGCTTCAGCCGTGCCGGTAGGCCGAGCAAATGAATCGGCCTTTAGGCCCTGAGGAGATCTCCCTCAGCGGCTGAAGCCGAGTTCTTACCCGCCCTGTACGGCACGCCTGAAGGCGTGCCCCTTCAAAACAGGCTGTACCAGTATGGAACCGCCCTACGTTCCCACCTTGCGTTGCGGGATGTCGGCCGGGTCGCTCTCCACGATCTCCATCTCGGTCTCGAGCGAGGCGAGGCGCAGCATCATCTGGTTCATGCGCATGGCCATGGCGCGGATGGTGTTGAGCTGCTCGCGGACCCGCGCCGAAAAGGCGCCCGGTTGCATCAGAAGCAATTCGGCGTTGCCCAAAAGCGAGGTCATGGCGTTGTTGTAGCTGTGACGCATCTCCACGATGTAGCGCCCCAGCGTGGCGTAGTGCTGGTTCTCCGCGGCCAGGCGCTCGGCCTGGAGAGCGCGTTCCTGGCTGGCAACACGGGCGAGCACTTCCGCGCAGAACGTGATCAGGGTGTCGGCCCAGGCGTCCTGGTGCGGGATCACCAGCGCGCGGGGATGAAGGGATCGCGCCCAGGCCCAGGTCCCGGGGTCGTCCGAAGCGCACACCGCCGCGGTGCCGGAAGCGGCGAGCGAGCGCAACACCGGCTCCAGGCGCGCCCGCGGCAGCGGGGCAATGACGGCCACATCGCCGCTCACCACGCGCGCGTGATCCCAGAATTCCGCGCTGAGCAGGGTGAAGGCTGGGACCTCGCGCTCGGCCTGCCAGCGGGCCATCAGCGTGCGCCCGAAATCGGTGGAGTCGGAGATGATGACGGCATTCTGCGTTTGGCTCATGGCAGGGTCTCTGGGGCAAGATAGCAGCCAAAAGCCGGGGCACGGTCGGCATGCTGGAGATGATTGGTTCTAAAGGGGTTCCAACCTGAAACGAGGAGGGACACGGAACCTGGGAGTCTCAGCCTGAGACGCGGTCTCAAGCTGGGGCTAGCTGGTTTCCGCCGCAGCGCCTGTGCTTGCGCCCACGCCGATGTTGTAGCGCTTGAGCTTGCGGTAGAGCGTCGCGCGGCTGATTCCCAACATCTTGCCGGCCAGCATCTTGTCGCCATGGACCTGCTCGAACACGCGCTGGATGGTAATTCTTTCCAGGTGCTCCAGGTCGGTGGGAGCTTCGGGGGCAAAGGGCTCGGAGACAACCGCCGAGGCCGGCGAATCGCACAGGGCCGAGGGCAAATCGGCGAGGTCGAGGCGGTCGTGATTGCGCAGGGCCACGGCGCGCTCGATGCAGTTCTCCAGCTCGCGGACGTTGCCCGGCCAGTCGTACTGCAAAAGGGCGTTCATGGCGGCGGCGGTAATTGCCAGAGGCGAATCCGGCGCGAAACGGTCGAGAAAGCAGCGCACCAGGCTGGGGATATCCGACTTGCGCTCGCGCAACGGCGGCACGTGCACGGCGACGACGTTCAGGCGGAAGTAAAGGTCCTTGCGAAACGTACCGGCGCGGTAGGCGGCTTCCAGGTCGCGGTTGCTGGCCGCGATGACCCGCACGTCCACCTTTACATTGTCGTTGCTGCCGACCGGGCGCAGTTCCTTTTCCTGCAGGACGCGCAGCAGCTTGGCTTGCATCTCCTGCGGCAGTTCGCCGACTTCGTCGAGGAAGATAGTGCCGCCGTGGGCGGTTTGGAAAAGTCCAGCACGGGACTTGAGCGCACCCGTAAACGCTCCTTTCTCGTATCCGAACAGTTCGCTCTCGATCAGCGTGGGCACCAGGGAACTGCAGTCCACGGCGACGAAAGGCCGCTGGGCAAAAGGACCGCGGAAGTGGATAGCCCGCGCCACCAGCTCTTTGCCGGTGCCGCTTTCGCCGGTGATCAGTACCGGGGTGCGCGTGTCCTTCAGTCGCCCGATCAGCCGCAGCACGTCCTGGATCCGGGGCGAGGAGCCGGTGATCTGGTTCAGCTCT
>DATNJE010000251.1:0-2860 GCA_035604095.1 Terriglobales bacterium | reverse complement strand
CGAGCGCGAAGTGCGGCTGCACGCGGTGACCACAGTGGCCGCCCAGGTGGTGCCCTTCACCCGCCATCAACAGGCGATCGCGGAATCGCTGGCCAGCCAGGCAGCGGTGGCGCTGGAGAACAGCCTGCTCTACCAGGCCATCCAGAACTTGTTCGAGGGCTTCGTCAAGGCTTCGGTGACGGCCATCGAGGCGCGCGACCCCACGACCTCGGGACACTCCTTCCGCGTCGCCAACCTGACCGTGGCCTTGGCCGAAGCGGTGGACCGCGCCGACTCCGGCGCCTACGCCGGCCTGCACTTCAGCCGCGAGCAGATGCGCGAGATCCGCTACGCTTCGCTGCTGCACGATTTCGGCAAGGTCGGGGTGCGGGAAGAAGTGCTGGTCAAGGCCAAGAAGCTTTACCCCGCGCAACTGGAGCTTGTCCAGCAGCGCTTCCAGTTCATCCGCAAGTCGCTCGAAGCCGACATGCTGCGCTCCAAGCTCGACTGCCTTCTGGCGCAAGGGCGCGAGAACTTCCTGCAGCAGTTGCCCGAGTTCGACGCCCGGATGGCCGAGTCCCTCGAAGCCCTCGACGCGGAACTGCAAGTCATCCTCGAGGCCAACGAACCCCTACTCACCCACGGCAGCAGCGGTTTCGAGAAACTGCTGGAGATCGCCGCCCAGCAATACACCGGCGCCGACGGCCAGCGGAACCCCCTGCTCAACCCGGACGAAGTTCGGCTGCTCTCCATCCCCAAAGGGTCGCTGGATGAGGGCGAGCGGTTGCAGATCGAATCGCACGTCGTCCACACCTTCAATTTCCTGCAGCAGATTCCGTGGACGCGTGAGCTGCACAACCTGCCGGCCATTGCGCGCGGCCATCACGAGAAGCTGAACGGCAGCGGCTATCCCCGCCGTCTGGCCGCGCCCGACATCCCGCCGCAGACGCGCATGATGACCATGTCCGACATCTTCGACGCGCTCGGCGCCACCGACCGCCCCTACAAGCGGGCCGTGGGCCTGGAGCGATCGCTGGAGATCCTCGAAAACTTTGTGAAGGGCGGGGAGCTCGATCCAGAGCTGTTCCGCATCTTTGTCGACGGCAAGATCTACGAGCGCTGGAAAGTCGAGCCGTTCCCCTACTAGTAGCGCCGGCGTCCCGCCGGCGGCCTTTACAGTCTGCTTCCCCTGTTCTGAATCCAGAACAAACCCCATTTTTCTCACCGCACAAAAACGCCGCGGGATAGCGTGGCGGACATTCATCACTCTGCTGCGGTGTTGGCAGGGCCGCGGGAAAGGAGGGTACGCGCCCATGAGAGCGGTGGTCTTCATCAACTACAGCATCGCACCCTTCAATGCAGGACACGTTGGATGGGGATTCGAAACCGAGCCGGGCTACTTCTGTTACGGCGCCAAGGAAGCGGTCGGGATGCAAGAGACTGCCTTGCCGGGATACGCGAACGGCGTTTTCGTCGCCGTCGGCACCGAGCCGGAAATGCTGGCCGCCATGAAAACCGGGAACCACCCCGGAAACGGCTTCATTTATAACGATTACATGTACGTCGAGGTCGCCAGCTTCAATGTTGCCGCGGCCAGCGATCTGGCCCGGCAGTGCCACAATTGGGGCTACACGGTGGTGGGTAACAACTGCATGGACGACGTCTACCAAATCATCAAGGCCTACGCCCAGGGCGCCGGCAACATATTGCCGCGGCCGCTGGCGCACCCGCGCCCGGTGGATTTCTTCGCCGCGATCCCGTCGCCCGTCCAGCACCTCTAGGCGAAGACTGCCGCCACTGGCTTCTGGTTTGCCCCGAGAGGCTTACTACTACCTAATGGTAGTAGTAACTTCCGGTGGCTACTCTGCTGCATCGCCCTCCTGACCGTGCCACCACGTCCCAATGCCGAGAAAATCGCAGCCTTTCTGAGAGCACGGATTGGCCGGTGGTGTTGCGATGCGTGCATTCGGGACTTGGCCGCCATTGAGCCGTTACCGTCTGTTAAGTCCCTGTCCTCGGAGTATCAGCGGGCCTATGACACGCGATGCAGTATCTGCCGGCGCTACCGAAGATGTACCCGTATGCGCCCGATCGGCCGCAGGGTAAATACGCGCCGCCCATCCGTCTCCAAAGCGGCCAAATCCGGCTAGCGGCAATACGGATCAATCCGAATTGACATAGCGATATTGATCGTATGTAATCGCCTGCCTTTGTTTACACGCACGGGAGGCTGCTCCGATGAAGAGACACTTGTCCCTGCTGCTGGCCGCAGTCCTGGCTTGCGGACTGGTGAGCCTGGCTGCCGCACAGCAACAGGACCAATCTAATAGGACCGCGCCGGATCCTCTGGTTCAACTGCTCCAGAGTAAAGGCGTGCTGACCGCGCAAGAGGCGACGGCGATCAATCAGGCCGCTACGCCAGCCGAGCAGCAAAACCGGCTGACTCAGTTGCTATATTCCAAAGGCTTCATCACACAAGACGAATACAAAACCGCGGCTGCTGCGGAAAGCCGGGCCGCAGAGTCGCAGGGGACGTGGATCCGGGCTGCCGCACACCTCTCGGCCGGCGAGCCTGAGCCAGCCATGGCGATGCCGCCCCAGGCTCCGGCCGCGCCTGCGATCATTCCCGCGGTGGCGCCCGTGCGACTGCTGACGAATGATCCGCCCAAGGCCGGCGGGATGGTGCCCGACCTCAAGCTGGGCTCCGGCGCCAAGGTGAAGCTCTACGGCTTCGTCAAGGCCACCGCCGCGTATGACTCCTCCAATCCCTATGCCATTGACTTTGTTTTGCCTGGCCTGGGCGCGGCTGCCAACGGCACTTTTCCCACCGACGTTCCCGTGGGGCTGACTTCGCCTTTCACCGCCGGCCTGGCTGGCGTAG
>DATNJE010000250.1:0-6235 GCA_035604095.1 Terriglobales bacterium | reverse complement strand
CTCGGTCACGGCGCTGAAGTCCAGCTCCTTTTTCACCGAGTTGCCGAAGGTGTAGAAGGCGATCTCGTCGAATTGGCTGAAGGCGGCCGCCAGCGCCGGCAAAGTCTCGTTGACCTTGCGCAGCACCTGGTCGGGCAGGCCTATATCCAGCACTACCGCCGCCGACAGCGGGAAGGGGTCGCTGGTGAACAGCCTGATCTGCTGCTGAACCCCCTCCTCGAAGACCGCGAAATCATTCCTGCTCAGGCCTTCGACCAGGTGCCCCCTCAAGTCCTTCACCGTCACGGGGACAACTACGAAGCGCACATTAACGCGGATGGTGTCCATTATCTGGTCGCGCTCGCTCGGCGGGCCTGGCGGAGCAGCGGCCGCAGGCCCGGCATCGTTCGCCGGCGGAAGCGGCGCCAGGGAAGGTGGCGGCGTGGGCAGCGGCGCCGGCTTGGGAACATTGTTCTGCGGAGTGGGAGCCGAGGGGAGCTGCTCCTGCGCGCTCTCCTGTGGCGCCGTCGGGGTTGAGGACTGCTGCGCCATGGCCATGCCCGCCAGCAGCGCCAGCACCCACGCCCATCCTGCCGCCCTCAACATCTTGCTTCCCCCGTTCGCTTTGCGTGCTGCCATCAGGATATGATTATGGACGAAAGCGAAAGTTTCTGCATCTAAGCACTAGACTATCAGGAAAAATGAAGGTGTTGAAGCGTTCCACTGTCGCAGGCGCCGGATGCCACGCTCTTCTGTGCGTTGCCATGCTGGCACTATTGCCGCGCCCCCTCCCGGCGCAGGCTCCGCGCGACGACCAGAACGAGGCCGTGGGAACGCTGAAGGTCCAGGTAGACGTGGTCAACGTGTTCTTTAACGTCAAGGACAAGAAAGGCCTCCTGATTCCCGGCCTGGCGAAGGACGAGTTCGAGATTTTCGAGGACGGCACGCCGCAAACCATCAAGTATTTCGCCGCTGAAACCGATCAGCCGCTGACGCTCGGCATTCTCATCGATACCAGCCCCAGCCAGACCCGGGTCCTGCCCATGGAGCAGGAAGTGGGCGCGTCCTTCCTGAGCCAGGTGCTGCGCAAGAAGGACCTGGCTTTTGTGATCAGCTTCGACGCCGATGTGGACCTGCTGCAGGACTTCACCAACGATCCCCGCGAGCTGCGCGTGGCGTTGAACCGCACCAAGATCGGCGGCGGCTCGCCCCAGGGCGGCATCAGCAGCGTTCCCGGCATCGGGCAGGGGCCGATTCCCGCCGGCCGCGATGCCTGCTGCACCCATCTCTACGATGCCGTGTACCTGGCCGCCAAAGACCGGCTATCGGCGGAGGTTGGACGCAAGGCCATGATCATCCTGACCGACGGCGAGGATGAAGGCAGCAAGCTCAAGCCCCGCGAAGCCATGGAAGCGGCACAGAAGGCCGACGCCATGGTGTACGTGCTGCTCATCGCCGACCGGGGCTTTCACGGCATGTACCAGGGCTTCGGCGCGGGCGAGATGAAGAAGCTGGCCGAGGAGACCGGCGGCCGCGTCATCGACGTGGGCAACAAGTTCGAGAAGCTGAAGGAGGCCTTCGACCAGATCTCCGCCGAACTGCGCAGCCAGTACAACCTCGGCTACACTCCCACCAACACCGCCCACGACGGCGGCTACCGCAAGATCGAAGTGAAGAGCAAACAAGGCTACCGCGTGCAGGCCCGCCGGGGATACTACGCGCTGGGGAAGTAGCTCAAGGATTGGCCACGGGTTTGCACGGATGTTCACGGATTCTCTCTCTGACCCGTGACAATCGGTGAAAATCCGTGGCGTTTTTTATTGGTTTCCCGCCAGCACCGGCCGGAACACTTTGAGCGTCCCGTCGTTGCGCGCCGGCTTCAGGTGTAGCAGATACGCCATCAGCTCATACACATCTACGTTGGGGAAGGCGGGCAACTTTGTTCCTGCCTTGAACGCTGGGCCATGGGCGATGAAGGCGGCCTGCATGGAGCGCAGATTGTTGTCGTATCCGTGGCCACCCTGCTTGAGCTCGTGTGACCTGGCGTACTCGCGGTCGGTGATCGTCCAGCCTTCATCGGCCAGCAACATGATCGGCGCGATGCGGGCATTCCCCGAGTAGTGCCAGCGCGCCGGCACCTTCTCCCGCCGATACACGCGCGCGTGGGGGAGCTTCCGAAGCTGGGTGCAGATGACGCCGGTCTCGCCTTTGGCCGGCCATAACGTGAACAACTGGCCGCGTGTGACAACCCGCACGCGACCCAGGTCGATATAGTCGTCGATGAAGATTGCCTGCTTCGGCGGCGTGGGCGCCATGCCGTGATCGGAGACCACGATAATGTTCACGCGATCTTCGATGCCGCGCTGCCGCAGACCGTCCACGAGCCTTCCGATGGCGGCATCCACCTTGGTGATGGCGTCGCGCACCTGCGGGGAATCCGGGCCGCCCTCGTGGCCTTCGTGGTCCACCTGATCGAAGTAGAGCGCGAGGAACGTGGGACGCTGCTCAGCCGGCAGGTCGAGCCACCCGAGGATCTTGTCGGCGCGCTGGTCCGGCGCAACTTTGGCGTCGAAGGGCTCCCAGTAATCAGGCCGCACGCCTTCGATGGGCGCTGCCGAGCCCGGCCAGTAGAGGCTGGCGGTTTTTTGTCCCTGTTTCTGGGCCGTCACCCAGATGGGCTCGCCGCCCCACCATCTAGCCTCTGTGGCCGTGGGTTCCTTGTACACAAAAGTTGTGTCGAAGCCGGGATCGTAGATCTCGTTGGCCACGATCCCGTGGTGCGCCGGATACAGGCCGGTCACGATGGTGTAGTGGTTGGGAAAAGTGTAAGTCGGAAAGCTCGGCTGCATGGCTGCGGCGCGCACACCGGTTGCGGCCAGACGCTGCAGGTTCGGCGGGCTGTACTTGTCGAGATAATCGTAGCGAAAGCCGTCAATGGAGATCAGGATGAGGGTGGGTTGAAGGTCAGAGATCGGCCGGGGCGCTTGGGCCGAGGCCGCGACACCGATGATGAGTAGAAACCACAGGAAAACCAGGCGGTGTGGTCGGTGGGGCTGCAAGCTCACAGAGGAAGCCAAGAGCCAAATGCTAAGAGCTAACTGCTGTCTTACTGCGTGGGCGCGTAATATCCCTTGCGCGCGCGCACGTGGTACTTCTTGTTGTCCGCCGTGATGTCAATGGCGCGGTAGCGGCCGTCGGCCTGGAAATCCGCCGGCTTGTAGGCCACGGCGTACTGGCTGCGCAGTTCGTCCTGGATCTCGGCGAAGGCGTTGGACACGTCCTCGATCTTGAAGGGGAAAAAGGCGCGGCCGCCGGTGGCCTCCGCCATCTTTTCCATCACCTTGTCGCCGCGCATCTTGATGTTGCTGATGTTGGTGCTGATGGCGTAGACGATGACCTCGGCGCGCTGCGCCATCTCGATGGTCTCGCTCATGGTGACGCGGCTCTGGTTGTCCTCGCCGTCGCTGACCAGGATAATGGCGCGGCGGACCGGGCCGGTGGCGCTGGCCTTCATCAGCTTGTCGCGGCAGGCGTAATAGAGGGCGTCATACATCGCGGTGCCGCCGCCGGGACGCAGCATGCGCACCCCGTGCGCCAGATTCTCGGTGTTGTCGGTGAAATCCTGGGTGACCTCGGCGGTGGTGTCGAACCCGAGTACAAAAGCCTGGTCGGACTTGGGGCGGACGATCTGCGACAGGAAGTACATGGCCGCTTCCTGCTCGAAGCGGAAGCGGTCGCGGATGGAGTTGCTGGCGTCGATCAAGAGGCCGACCCGCAGCGGCAGGTCGGTCTCGCTGCGAAATTGCACCACCGACGAAGGCGGCTTGTGGTCGTCCAGCACCCGGACATCATCCTTCTTCAGGTCCTTGATGAAGTGGCCGTGCTTGTCGGTCACGGTGAAGATGACGTTGACTTCGTCGACGCGCTTGCGGAAGGTGGTGACCGCCTCCGAGTCCTCGTCCGCTGGTTTGGCCGCCTCGGCCTTCTTGGGAGGCACGATGGGAGAGGCGAAGCCCGTCGGAGGGGCAGGTTTTTCGGCAGTAGCCGGCGGGTTCGCCGGGGCATTTTGAGGCGCAGGCTCGCTCTGCGACGCCGCACACCCTACTAAAATCCCCACTAGAACAAGCAACACGGAAAGCGTTTTCATCTCTGCTCGCATTATAGCCGGATTCACTCACCTTCGAGGCGGTTTAGGAAATCCTCCAGTTGGGGCGGCAGGGGCCGCGAAAAACCCAGGGTTGCGCCCGTTCCGGGATGCCTAAGCTCGATGGCGGCAGCATGCAGGAAGTTTCTTCCCAGGGCCAGCTTACTTCCGCGCGTGTCCTTCAGTTCCCGCGGGGCGCCATACAGCCCGTCACCCACCACGGGGTGGCCGAGCGAGGCCAGGTGGACCCGAATTTGGTGGGTACGGCCGGTGTCGATGTTCAGCTCCAAAAGGGAGAACTTGCCGAATCGGGATTGGATGCGGCGCAGCACCCGCCAGTGGGAGACGGCTTCCCGCCCGCGGCGGGCGCGGGTGGTCATGCGCTTACGGTGGATGCGGTCGCGCGCGATGGCGCTCGCAATCGTGCCACGGTCCTGCTTCATCCAGCCGTGTACGAGCGCGATGTATGTCTTCTTAACCTCGCGCCGCGCGAACTGTTCCGCCAGCCGGCGATGGGCGAGATCGCTCTTGGCCACCACGATCAGCCCGCTGGTGTCCTTGTCCAGGCGGTGCACGATGCCGGGCCGCAACTCCCCGCTCACGCCCGAGAGCGACCCGAACCGGTGCAGCAGCGCATTCACCAGCGTGCCGCTGCGCGAGCGCACGCCTGCGCCGGCGTGCACCACCATGCCTGCCGGCTTGTTGACGACCGCCAGCGCGTCGTCTTCGTACACCACATCCAGAGGGATGTCCTCCGCGAAAGCCTTGAGCGGCGGCGGCTGGGGCGAGCCCAGCAACTCGACTTGATCGTGCTCGCGAAGCCGCAGCGAGGGCTTGGCTTCGGAGCCGTTCACCCGCACGTGTCCGCCGGCGATGATTTGTTGGATGCGCGCGCGGCTGACCTCCGGCGCCTGCGCAACCAGGAAGCGGTCCAGGCGCTCGCCCGCATGCTCAGCGGGAACGGAGAGCTTGGTCGGGAAATTCTGCTCGGGCATTGACGAGGGTTGTACCACACCTGGCGCCTGGCACCTGACAACTGGCAACTGACAACTGACAACTGCCTTATCCGCTCTTCCCGGCCGCCTGTCCGACAGGCGTGACCTCAGGCTGGGGACTGCGCCGCATCCACAGCAACCCGCCCGCGATCACCAGACCGATCGCCAGCAGTTGCGTGCCGCTCATGAACCCATGCAGCACGCTGCCGCGTTCCGGATCGTCGCGCAGGAATTCCAGGAAATACCGCGCGAACCCGTAGACGAACATGTAGGTGCCGATCACTTGTCCGTCAAAGCGCTTCCGCCGCAGCACCCAGGTGAGCAGGAAGTAGCTCCCGAGCTCGAGCAGCATCTCGTAAAGCTGGGTGGGATGGAGCCGCACGCCGATCGGCGTCCCCACAAGCTGGGCCGCGAGTGGATTGGTAAAGGTGACGCCCCAGGGCAGCGTGGTGGGCTTGCCCCAGCAGCAGCCGGCGGCGAAGCATCCCAGGCGGCCGATGGCGTGCCCGAGCGCGATGCCGGGCGCGAACACATCGCACGTCTTCAGCACGGGCATGTGGTTGCGGTGGATGTACCACCACGGCACCAGCACCGCCGCCGCGAATCCGCCGGACCACACTCCGCCGGCCTGCAACGTCGTAAGGCTGAAGATCTCGCCCGGGTGCGCGCTGTAGAACGACCAGTCGGTCACGACCAGCAGCAGTTTGGCCCCGAGGATTCCGGCCAGGATAGCGAGGATGCCCGCGTTCCACGTCTTGTCGGGATCCATGCCGCTGCGGCCAGCATTCCGCACGCCGATGGCGAGCCCGGCGAGCAGGCCCACGGCGGCAAGAAATCCGTAGGTCGGAAGGGAGAAACGGCCGAAGTGCAGCAGGATGGGGAGCACTGCGTTCAGTTAGATGCGAATCTCAGCCGGTTGGCGGCAATGTTGGCAGACGCAAATAGGCCGACCCGCGGGGCCGTGGGAAAAGACCGTTTTATGAACCCGTCCTAAGACGGTGGGAACTCCCCGAGGCCCTTTAGGCATTTCCGCATGGCGGAACAGCTCACCAGGCCTAATAGCGAGTCGAGCTCCCATTGTGTGACTGTTGGTTCAAAAAAACGGCCTCCAGCCTCA
>DATNJE010000249.1:0-5991 GCA_035604095.1 Terriglobales bacterium | reverse complement strand
AACCGGTTGATGCTCGCGTCGCAGTGGCAGGCGCTGGAAGCCATCCGGCTTTAGCATGAACGAAAAGTGCGTGGATTCCGTGGTCGGCGACATCCTGGCTGGCTGGCGTTATGACATCTCTGGCCTGGCGCCGGAGATGCGCGGCGATTACGAAGCCCACTTCGCCGCCTGCGCCCGTTGCCGCTCGCGCCAGCGTCTTCATCGCTCCATCGACATCTCGCTCATCATCCTCGCCACCATCTCCGCCGTCCTGTTTCTGCTGGCCTTCATCGTGATCCGCCGCTACTCGCCGCAGCACGCGCTGCTGCTGGAGATCGTCGCACTGGCCGGGTTCGCCTTCTCCGCGCTGGTGTGGATGATCGTCGCCATCGTTACCCCCGTGCCCATGGTGGTACTGGATGCCGCCAAGTCGCGCGCCCGCCAGCTCTCCGACCGCCTGCCGCCGGAGATCAGGGACCGGCTGCCGGATGAGCTCAAGCTGAAGTAGAGCGAGCAGGAAGCAGGGAAGCTAGACCTGCAATCCTCCAATCAAGCCCGTAATCTTCTCCACCCGATGCTCGATGCACCAGTTGGTGAGCGCTTGCACGACGTTCTCCGTCGCCACCGGGTCCCAGAAGCTGGCGGTGCCGATCTGGATGGCGGTGGCGCCCGCGAGCATGTATTCGACCACGTCGGTGGCGGTGGTGATGCCTCCGATGCCGATGACGGGGATGGTTACCGCGCGCGCCGCCTCGTACACCATGCGCAGCGCGATGGGCTTGATGGCCGGCCCGGAGAGCCCGGCGGTGACGTTGGCGATGCGCGGCTTGCGGGCCTCAGCGTCGATAGCCATGGCCACGAAGGTGTTGACCAGCGAGATGGCGTCGGCGCCGGCGTGTTCCGCCGCCAGCGCCATCTGCGGGATGCTGGTGACGTTGGGCGAGAGCTTCACGATCACCGGCCGTTCCGCCTTGCGAGTGGCCGCGAACACCAGTTCCTGCAGGATTCCGGGGTCGCTGCCAAAAGCCATCCCGCCGGAGTCGGTGTTGGGGCAGGAAACGTTAAGTTCGTAGGCGGCGATGCCCTCGCCGTCATTCAGGATGTTGATGACCTCGATGTAATCCGCGATGGTGGAGCCGAAGACGTTGGCGAAGACGACGACATCCTTGTGGCGGCGCAGGCGGGGAAGCCTTTCGGCAACAAACTCGCGCGCGCCGATGTTCTGCAGCCCAATCGCGTTCAGCATGCCAGCGGCGGTCTCGAAGACGCGCGGCGGAGGATTGCCGGGCATGGGCTCACGCGACAGCCCTTTGACCACGAGCGCGCCCAGCTTGTCGAGGCTGACGATCTCCTCAAACTCCACGCCGTAACCCAGGGTGCCGCTGGCGGCGATGACCGGGTTCTTCAGCTCGATGCCGGAGATGTTCACCCGCAGGTCGGGCACGTTGGGCGGCGGGCTCACGGGGCAGCCTCTCTCATGGGCGGAGGTAGTGTACGACAGCGGTTGCGCCGCCACTAATGATTGTCATCCCGACCGAGGGCTCAGCCCGAGTGGAGGGACCCTGCGTTTACGGTTCTGCCGCTGCGATTTCTTTTCCGCCATCGTTTCCGGTAGATTAGCTGTTTCTATGCTCGACTTGGCCTTCGTCCGTGACAACCTGCCTTTGATCGAACAGGCGATGCGGCAGCGGGGACTCGATCCCGGCGAGATCATCGGCCGCTTTGGCGAGCTGGACGCGCGCCGCCGCAAAGCCATCACCGAGGCTGAGAACCTGAAGGCCAAGCGCAACCGCGCCTCAGAGCAGATCGCGCAGCTCAAGAAGAGCAAGCAGGATGCGACTGCGCTCATCGAAGAGACCAAGAGCCTGCGCGAGCAGATCCAGGAGCATGAGAAAGTTGCAGAGCAGCTCGACGCTGAGCTGCGTGGGCTGCTGGTGGGGATTCCCAACGTGCCGCACGCGAGCGTGCCCGTCGGTCGGACGGCTGAGGACAACAAGGAAGTCCGGCGCTGGGGCCAGCCTCCGAAGTTCGACTTCGCGCCCAAGGCGCACTGGGAGCTGGGAGAGGCGCTGGGCATCCTCGACCTGGAACGCGCCGCCAAGCTGACGGGGGCGCGCTTCGCCGTTTATTGGGATCTGGGCGCGAAGCTGGAGCGGGCGCTGGCCAACTTCATGCTCGACCTGCACACCCGCGAGCACGGGTACACCGAAGTCCTGCCGCCCTACATGGTGAACGCCGAGTCGATGTACGGCACCGGGCAGTTGCCCAAGTTCGAAGCCGACCTGTTCAAGGTGCCGCACGGCGACAAGGACCTGTACCTGATCCCCACCGCCGAAGTGCCGGTCACCAACCTCTATCGCGACGAGGTGCTGGAAGCGGCGCGCCTGCCCATCTCGCTTACCGCCTATACCCCGTGCTTCCGCAGCGAGGCTGGATCGTACGGCAAAGATGTTCGCGGCATCATCCGCCAGCACCAGTTCCAGAAAGTCGAACTGGTGAAGTTCGCGCGGCCGGAGCAGTCGTACGACGAACTGGAGAAGCTGACCAACAACGCCGAGATCGTGCTGCAGAAGCTGGGGCTGCACTATCGCGTGATGGCGCTGTGCACCGGCGACATGGGGTTCTCGTCGGCGAAGACGTATGACATCGAGGTGTGGCTGCCGGGGCAGCAATTGTTCCGCGAGATTTCCTCGTGCTCGAACTTCGAGGCGTATCAGGCGCGGCGCGCCAACATTCGCTACAAGCCCGAAGGCAAGGGAAAGACCGAGTTCGTCCACACGCTGAACGGATCAGGGCTGGCCATCGGGCGCACGTGGGTGGCGATTGTCGAAAACTACCAGCAGCCGGACGGCAGCGTGATCGTGCCGGAGGCGCTAAGGCCGTATCTGGGGGTTCAGAAGATCACGGCTCGGAAATTCTAGGCAACCAACTCAGTTGTCATGCTGAGCGAGCCTCGGCCGCTTTTCCCGAGGCGAGTCGGAGCACCCCTATTAGGCAAAGGTAGGGGTCCTTCGACTCGCGCGCCAACCGCGGGCGCGCTCGCTCAGGATGACAATTTCAATTAATTATTTTCACGGTGGCCCGCGGGCAACGGCGGCTTATCAGCGAGGAAGCGCTGCATCTCTGCGAGCACGCGGTCGTGGCATTCGATGGGTGCAAGGTGCCCGCAATCATCGAGTACGACGAGCGTTGATTGCGGCATCTCGCGGTGCAGGGCTTCGCCGACCGCGAGCGGCGTCAGGACGTCTTGCCTGCCCCAGACGATCAGCACCGGCATAGTGACGTTCGCCAGCTTGCCGTCCATCACTTCGCGCCCAGTGATCATGTTGGCGGCAGTGCGCTCGATCATCCAGTCTTCCGTGCGCTTCTGCCGCAGGAAGTCGCGGAGAATGAATGCAGGCACGCGTCCGGGGTGAGGGGTTAGCAACTTTTCCAATTCCCTAATATCAGTCATCGTGTGCGGCGCCATCAGGTGGAGATCGAATGTGGGCGTGAACATCAGTCCCGCGCTATCGAGCAGGACCAGTCGGCGGACGCGATCCGGGGACTGCGAGGTGAACTGGAGCGCGATCCAGCCGCCCATCGACCAACCGGCGAGGTCGACGCGCGGGAGCCCCTGGGCGTCAAGAAACTGCCGCAGGATGCCGGTTTCGAGCGTGACCGAGTAGTTGACATCCGGGCGGTCCGATCCGTCATAGCCGAGCAGATCGAGCGCAAAGACACGATGATTTCGGGCAAGGGCCGGCATCATGGGCGCGAAATCCAGCGCGCGGCCGCCCAGGCCATGCACCAGCACCAGCGGTTCGCCCGCACCGCCAGTGAAATAATGGATGCGGTAGGGACCGAGCTGCACGTAGCGGCTCTCGATGCCGCGGAGCCGCAGCGCGGCCGTGGCGATGGTGGTCAGGGCGGAGGCCGGGCGCCAGAGAACAAATGCGGCCAGCAGGATTACCAGCGTTGTCAGCAGCAGCACACCGCGGCGCAGCCAGCGAGTCGTTTTGGGTGCAGGTTGGATCGCCATCAGAAAACCCGTAACCACAGATCCGTGGTTAATTCTCAACCTTAGCCGCCCGCATTGCAAAGAATGGCAACGGGAATCTACACTGAATGATTGAGCCTATGAGGCGCGTGTGGAAAACCATCTCGAGTTTCATCTGGTGGAGCTATGACCGTGGCAGCATCCAGTACGACATCATGGTCACGCTCATCCTGCTATTCATCTTCCTGGCGCCACGGAAGATCAACTTCAAAGACAAACCGATCGAGCGCACGCCGCATCCCACCCGAGTCGTTCTCATTCCTGACGTAGAGAGCGGTTACATCTATCAGGTCGATGCCGCGGATGGGGCCGGCAAAGACGCCGCCGCCATACAGGGCTATCTGCAGCGGGTGATCGAGCCCATCATTGCCGGCGAGGTGGAGATCGCTCGCTATGAGCCGGTATACGACAAGAAGGGGCACGTGGTGGCGTACAAAGTCTGGCTCAGACAATGACCAGGCAGAGGAGGGGAATGAGAGGAGCGGCGAAGCTGGCGATGGTGTGGATTCTGGTGGCGACCGGGGCGCTTGCAGCGGAGGCGCCGCAGGCTGCGTCTTCTTCCGCCGATCTCGAGAAAGTGCTCAGCCAGATGGATGCCGTGGCCGCCAGCTTCAAGACGGCCGAAGCCGACTTCGTCTGGGACCAGTACACCAAAGTGGTGAATGAGACCGACACGCAGTCGGGCAAGGTGTACTTCCGGCGGTCGTCGAAGGAGATCGAAATGGCGGCCGACATCGCCCAGCCGGCGCAGAAATACGTCCTCTACCAGAACAGCACGGTGCGGGTGTACGAACCCCGGATCGACCAGGTCACGGTTTACAACACCGGCAAGAACCGGGCCGAGGTGGAGAGCTTCCTCGTACTCGGGTTCGGCGGGCGCGGGCATGACCTCGAGAAGTCGTTCGAGGTCAGCTTCCAGGGATACGAGCAGGCGGGCGGAGTGCGCGCCGCTAAGCTGAACCTGGTCCCCAAGACCGCCAAGGGCAAGAACATCTTCGAGCGCATCATCCTGTGGATCGATCCCGCCCGCGGCATCTCGGTGGAGCAGCAGTTCGTGGAACCCCAGGGCGACTACCGGCTGGCCAAGTACAGCAATATCAAGCTCAACCAGAGCATTCCCGCAGAAGCCTTCAAGCTGAAGACCACCGGACGAACCAAGATGGTCAACCCCCAAGGTTCATTTTGAGCCTGTGCTTTCTGCCCGGGAGCAGAAAAATGTAGTGCGCTGGTGGGACCGGCGATATACTCAAACGCTGGAAGCAAGGCACCGGTGCGTTTCACGGTTGCATAGGCAATCCGAGGCCCCACGGACTCATGGCGAAGCTTTTCACCATCCCCGTTATTCCCGGACGGAAAACGATCCAGCGCCAGCACAAGCCGGATCCGCGCTACGTCGAAGGCCAGCGCGTGCTGGTACAGGCCATGCGCTACCTGGCGCAGACCGATCCGCAGAGCAATCGCGCCGCCATCCACCTGCTGTCAGAGCACTTCCGGACCCAGTTCCGGATGAGCGACCACCCGCCGCTGGAGTAGCACTCAGCGATCAGCATTCAGTCGTGTAGAGACGCAGCATGATGCGTCTCTAGAGGTGTTTTCTTGCAGAGGTTCGCCGCGGCGCAGACGCATATCACCGGAAAGCACTCCAGGGTGTAGCGCGGTTCGGGGTTCTCGAGGGTCGCCAGGAAGGCGCAGCGCAACGCGATCCACAGGACGAAGAGGCCGGCATAGGCGACGCGTTTCCTGGCAGCGCCGGCCAGCGCCGCCATCAGATAGGCAAGGTTGATGGCCCCCAGGAGCACTCCAATCAGCGAGTCCTTGGGATCGCGGCGGAAGCGCCACCAATGCGAGTCCAGGGGCAGGGCCTCGGTGCGCGGGCGCAGCCACATGTCGGCCACACGCGCCAGCGGCAGCCCAACGTAATAGCGCAGAGGGGCGTGGTGGATGCGTTCGTCGGCGAGGCTGGCGAACTGCGC
>DATNJE010000248.1:0-4376 GCA_035604095.1 Terriglobales bacterium | reverse complement strand
CAAGCGCAGGAGTCAACGGACTGCCCGCAAGAGGGCAGCTTCGCGCCGCACGAAGCCGGCCACGCCGGCATCGATAATTCCGTTCGCTCCGCCGGCTCTACATCGCCCGCGCCCTGCTGCAGGGATCCGACGTTCTGATTTTCGACGAGAGCTTCGCCGCTCTCGATCCGGAGAACCTGCGGCTGGCGCTGGATTGCGTGCTCAACCGGGCGCCGACGGTGATGGTGATCGCCCACCCGTGACATTCGCAAAATTTGCGTTAGAATGAGCCCCCCGGGGGCTAAGGGTCTCTCCATGGTAGGCACCACGCTCTGGTCCTATCGTATCGAGTCGAAGATCGGGGCCGGCGGAATGGGCGTTGTGTACAAAGCTGTAGATTCGCGCCTCGACCGCCCGGTCGCCATCAAGGTTCTGCCTGCGTCCGCGCTGGCCAGCGCCGACCGCCAGAAGCGCTTCGTTCAGGAAGCTAAGACCGCCTCCTCGCTGAACCACCCCAACATCGTCACCATCTACGACATCAACACCCAGGAGGTGGATGGCCAGCCGGTTCAGTACATCGCCATGGAGTTCGTGGCGGGCGAAACGCTGGACAAGCTGATCGGGCGCAAGGGGTTGCGGGCGCGCGAGGCCCTGAAATATGCCATCCAGATCGCCGACGCGCTGGCCGCCGCGCACGCCGCCGGGGTTGTCCATCGCGATTTGAAGCCGGGCAACATCATGGTCACGCCGCAGGGCTTGGTAAAGATCCTGGATTTCGGCTTGGCCAAGCTGACCGGGCCGCTCGACACCGATGCCTATGCCGAGACGGTGCACGCAGAAGCTTCGCCGCACACCGAGGAGGGCACGGTTCTGGGCACCGTCGCCTACATGTCTCCCGAGCAGGCGGACGGCAGAAAGATCGATGCCCGCTCCGACATCTTTTCCTTCGGCTCGGTGCTCTACGAAATGGTCAGCGGTCGGCAGCCCTTTCCCGGCTCCTCCAAGCTGTCGATGCTTTCGGCGGTTATGCACCGAGAAGCGCAGCCGGTTTCGCAGGCCGTGCCGGACATCCATCCCGAACTGGAGCGGTTGATCGGCCGCTGCTTGAGGAAGGAACCGGAGCGCCGCTGGCAGACCATGGCCGACGTGAAGGTGGCGCTCGAGGAGCTGCGGGATGAGGTGGACGCGAGCGGGATCGCCCCTGTCCAGCCGCGCACGGCCCCCAGGCCGGCTCCGCGTCGCGCCGCGCGCTGGATGGCCATCGGCGCGCTCGCGGCACTCGTGCTGGTGCTCCTGCCGACAGCTTATTTCGCGCCGCGCTTCCTGCGCGCGGAGCCGCCCTCGTTCCAGAGACTGACCTTCCGCCGCGGCGATGTAACTTCCGCCAAGTTCGCTCCCGGCGGTGCCATCGTTTACAGCGCCGAGTGGGACGGTGGCCCCGCCACCCTTTACTCGGTGATGCCGGGGAACCGCGAATCACGGGAGCTGCAGCTTCCCAACGGCAGGGTAATGTCGATCTCTGAGGCCGGGGAGATGGCGATTCTGGTAGGCGATGGTCCGGCGGGCACGCTGGCGCGCGTGCCCTTCGGCGGGGGGGCGCCACGGGAGATCCTGGAGGACGTGTATTTTGCCGATTGGGGGCCGGACGGCGAGTCGCTGGCAGTGGTAAGGGGGGCGGCAGGCCGTTACCGGCTCGAATACCCAGTCGGTACCGTGCTGCACGAAGGGGACGGGCGTCCGCCGGACTCGCCACGCGTATCTGCCGACGGCAAGCTGGTGGCCTTCTTCGATTACGACGTCGGAGTCGGAGATTACTCGCTGAGTGTGGTGGGTCCTCATCGTCCCAAACAAGTGCTGTCGCGCGGATGGCGCGGCCTGGGCCTGCTGAGCTGGTCGCCCAATGGGGATGAGATCTGGTTTTCCGCCGCGGCCGCCGGCGGCGATCCGGCGCTCTACGCCATCAACCTGGCTGGCCAGCAACGGCTGCTGGCGCGCGCTCCCGGTTTTATGCTGACCCAGGACGTAGCCCGCGATGGCCGGGTGTTGCTCAGTTCCGTGAATTCCCGGCTCGGCATCCTCTATGCACCCCCTGACGGTTCTGCGCCGCGTGACCTCGCCTGGCTGGATGCTTCCGAGGCTTTCGCGCTCTCCCACGATGCAAAATCACTGTTGTTCGTCGAACTGGGCGGTGGGGAAGGGCGGAATGCCGCCATCTACCTGCGCAAGACCGACGGATCTCCCGCGGTGCTGCTGGGATACGGCAACTCTCCGGCGCTGTCGCCCGACGGCAAATGGGTGGTGTGCATCCACCACCAGGGGACGCGCTCGGACTTGATGCTCCTGGCTACCGGCGCCGGCGAGTCGCGCATTCTCGGGATCCAGAACATGCACTACCAATCCGTCGAATGGTTCCCGGACGGCAAGCGAATCCTGTTCACCGGGAACCAGTCCGGGAGCGGCGTGCGCAGTTGGGTGTATGAGTTGGAAGGCAAGGAACCGCGGCCCGTCACGCTGGAGGGAATTCAAGCGACTCGGGTGTCGCCCGATGGACGGTCTTTCGTGGTCGTCGATCCGCACAAGTTGTTGCTCGGCGAGATCGGCGGAGTATCCAAGGAGATCACCGGGCTTCAGACTGGCGAGACCGTTGTCCGCTGGAGTGGCGACGGCAAATTTCTTTTTCTGGCTCAAGTCGCGGGCGACACCCTCCGCATCACCCGCCTGGATCTCGCCAGCCGGCAGAGACAGCCGTGGCGGGTGCTGAAGGTGCCGGAGGGCGGGGCCGAGTTCTTCCCCTCCGGGCAGATAGCTCTGACTCCCGACGGGCAAGCGGTCGCCTGCACCTTCCAGCACGACTTGGCCAACTTGTATTTGGTGAAAGGGCTGAAGTAGGGCGGGGAGTAACGGTTTGGGTGCGATCACGGGTCGGTGCTAGAATACAAAGTATTCTTTTGTATTCGAGGGGATCATGGGGGCAAGCACCGTCATGACGCTGCGGCTGGAACCTGAACTCCGGCAACAGCTCGATCACCTGGCCGAGGCGCAGCGCCGCAGCCGGTCCTTCATCGCCGCCGAGGCCATCCGCGAGTACGTGGCCGCCAACGAGTGGCAAATCGAAGAGATCAGGAAAGGGCTGAAAGAGGCGGATCGGGGAGATTTTGCCACCGAGCAACAGGTGCGCCGCACCCTGAGCAAGTGGACGGGCCGGAAGCGAGCGAGGCGTGCCGGTTAGGCCCCTGCGAGTACGCTGGCTGCGAACAGCGCTGGCGAATCTTGAAGCCCATGCCCAGTACATCGCCCGAGACAATCCTGCCGCCGCCCGCCGCGTGGTGGCCGCTATCGAACGAGCCGTCGCACAGGTGGCGGATTATCCCGCTTTGGGGAGGCCGGGCCGGGTTGAAGGCACACGCGAACTGGTGGTGCACGGCAGGCCGTACATCGTTCCCTATTGCGTGCTCGGGCAGACGGTACAAATCCTGCGCGTCTTCCACGCCGCCCGCAAATGGCCGCCCACTCTGTAGGTTTGGGGCAGAATAGCCACGCAGGCCTTCAGCTATGCTTGCCGCTGGCGCTTGGGTTTCAAATCCAGCGTGCGGATCAGCCGGAACAGGTGGTTGGGATGGACTCCCAGGATCCCGGCCGCTTCGGTGTAGTTTCCTCCAGCCTGTTCGATGGCGCGCTCGATGAGCGCTTTCTTGGCTTCGCGCAGCCCTTCGTGCAGCGCGGTGACCGGCTCCCCTTCCGTGGCGGTTTCTTCCACCAGCGCCTCCGGCAGGTCCTCCACGAGGATCAGTTCGGTCGAGCCCAGCACCACCGCGCGCTCGATGGCGTTCTCCAGTTCGCGGACGTTCCCCGGCCACTCGTAGCGCAGCAGGCAGGCGCGGGCTTTGGCAGAGATTCCGGCGACGCGCCGCTTCACCTTTTCGCCGAAGCGGAGCGCGAAGAAGTTGGCCAGCAGAGGAATATCTTCTTTGCGCTCGCGCAACGACGGCATCCGCACGGAGACCACATTCAGCCGGTAGTAAAGATCCTGGCGAAAGCTTCCGGCGCGCGAGGCTTCTTTCAGGTCGCGGTTGGTGGCGGCGATCACCCGGATGTCCACCTTGATGGGCCGCGTACCGCCGACGCGCTCGAACTCACGCTCCTGCAGGACGCGCAGCAGCTTGGCCTGCAACGGCACCGCCAGCTCGCCCACTTCGTCGAGGAACACGGTACCGCCGTCGGCCGCCTCCAGCTTCCCTTTCTTCTGCGAGACGGCGCCGGTGAACGATCCCTTTTCATGGCCGAACAGCTCGCTCTCCAGCAGGGTCTCGGTGATGGCGGCGCAGTTGATGGCCACGAACGGCTTGTTGGCCCGGCCGCTATTGGCATGGATGGCGCGCGCCACCAGCTCTTTGCCG
>DATNJE010000247.1:0-15937 GCA_035604095.1 Terriglobales bacterium | reverse complement strand
CTCCTGCTTCCGCCTTGACAGTAGTATGATGTGTCCCCTTGCGGGGGGCGGTTGGCCAAGTGGGGAGGAGCCTATGGCGAAGATCTATGACCTGATCAAGGACAACCAGCCCCACGCCATGATGGCGGACCAGACCGTGCTGGAAGCCGCGCGGGAGATGGTGGCCAGCAACATTGGCGCCGTTCCGGTGCTGCGCGACGGCGAACTGGTCGGCATCTTCTCCGAGCGCGACATCATGAAGCGGGTGGTGGCCGCGGGCCGCGATCCGGCGCGCACCCGCATATCCGAGGTCATGACCGCCGATCCCCTTACCGTGGATATCCGGGAAGGCATCGAGCACTGCATGGTGCTGATGAAGCAGCACGGCTTCCGCCATTTGCCCGTCTGCGACGGCAAGAAGCTGAAAGGGATCGTGTCGCTGCGCGACATCCTGTTGCGCGACCTGACCGAGAAGGACGAAGAGGTCAGGATGATGCGCGCCTACATCCACGGTAGCTAGGGCTCGCCGCGCTACACCAACTTCTCGGCCTTTGCCACGTCCGACACGCCCAGCACGATCAGCGCGCGCTGCTCCCCTTTCACGATCGAGCCATAGGCATAGAGAACGTTGACATTGGCGTCGGCGAGCTTGCGGGTCACTTTGCCGAGCGCGCCGGGTCGATCGGTGATGCGCAGCGCAATGGCGTCCTCTTCGCGATAGGGAAGCTGCATCGTCTCCAGCACTTTCTTGGCGGCGGCCAGAGGGGTAGCGACCAGGCGGAGGCCGCCGGGTTGGTCAGGCGCCGCCATGATGGCGGAGATGTTGACGGCTTTGCTGGCCAGTTCGGAGCAGATGTTGGCCAGGGTTCCGGGCTTGTGTTCGGCTTGGATCAACAACTGTGTGATGCGCGCCATGTTTGCCTCCAGAGTGAGGCACAAGAGTGCAGCACATCAGCCGATGTCAGTCAACTCCGGATCCCGCTAGAGGCCTGGTGCAGCGCGGCCGACAACTGTTCCGGATCGCTGACCGGGGGTTGGCAGGTGAAATTCGAGCACACCACCGCGACGGGTTGGCCGGCCTTTACGTCCGGCAGGTTGGGGATGGTTTCGGCGAGCGCCGGCGGCAGGTTCTGCGGCGTTGCCTCGTTCTCTCCTGGAATCCATACCACCGATTTGCCTAATGCGAATGGGGCGAAGGCGGCGGCGTAAAGCTGGTCCGCCTCTTCGCCGCTGCCGACCACCACCACCTGCGTGTGCGGCGCGCTGAGCAGGCAAGCGGCGATGCCGTAGGTGCCGGCGAAGATCCCGTACTGCTCGGCCATGCCGGCGAAGACTTCCAGCGTCTGCCGCGCCTTCTCACGATAACTCTCGTCGTGGGTGTAGGCGTGCAGCCGCAGCAGGGCGATGGCGGCGGCGGAGTTGCCGGCCGGCGTGGGCGAATCCTGGAAAGGCTTGCGGCGGGCGGCGAGCGCCCCGATCTCCGGCGCGGACGCGCTCTTCTCCACGTCAAAGAATCCGCCGCCGGCTGCGTCGTAGAACCGCTCGATCATGGCGTCGCCGATGCGGCGCGCGAAGTTGAAGTAGCTGAGTGCGGCGGTGGTCTCGTAGGCATCGAGACAGGCGATGGTGGTGAAAGCGTAATCATCCAGCAGCCCGGGAACGTCGCGGTGCTTAGCCTGCGGGTCGGAATACGCGACCACGTGTTTCAGCCCAGTCGCCGGCTTCCAGGCTTCCGCCAAAATGCGGTCCAGCGAGCGCAGCGCGAAGTGGCGGGCGTTGTCGAGCGCAAGCACGCGTGCGGCGTCGAGGTAAGCAGAAACGCAGAGCGCGTTCCAGTTCACGTACACCGTCTTGTCCACATAGGGCGTCGGGCGCTGGAGGCGCGCGGCCAGCATCTTCTGCTTGGCAGAATCGAGCAGTTCGCGAACGCGCTCGGCCGGCGTGCCCATGCGGGCAGCGATCTCCTCCACCGAAGAGCGCACGTGCAGCACGTTCTTTTGCGGATTGTGGTGCATCTCGCCGATTTCGCCGATGTCGTAGTGATAGCCGGCGGCCGCGAGTTCGTCTTCGTTAAGCACGGCGCGGGCTTCTTCGAGCGTCCAGGTGAAGTAGTCGCCATCGTCTTCCATGTTGATGTCGGCGTCCTGCGAGGCATAGAAGCCGCCGCGCTGGCGGTCGCTGAGCACCTCGTCCATCCAGCGGATGATGTCGCGCGCCACCTCGGCGAAGAATGGCTCGCCTAGCGCCTGCCAGGCATGCACGTAGTTCTTCAGCAGCTCCGAGTTGTCGTAGGACATCTTCTCGAAGTGCGGCACCACCCAGCGCTCGTCCACCGAGTAGCGATGGAAGCCGCCGGCGAGCTGGTCGTAGACGCCGCCGCGCGCCATATGCGTGAGCGTGGTCTCGATGACGGTCTTCAAGTGCGGTTCGCCGCCGCGGGCGTAGCGGTCGATGATCAGGTCGAGGATGGCCGCGTGCGGAAACTTGGGTGCCGTGCCGAAGCCGCCGTGCTCCACGTCGAACAGGCGGGTGGCCG
Organism: Terriglobales bacterium; assembly: GCA_035604095.1. Lineage (GTDB taxonomy): Bacteria > Acidobacteriota > Terriglobia > Terriglobales > Acidobacteriaceae > JAHFUA01. The sequence continues at coordinate 13,422 of DATNJE010000247.1, read as the reverse complement.
AGCGCACGATGCTGTCCACGATCTTGGGAGAGAACGCCGCCGAGCGCCCGGTGAAGGACTCCGCCTGCGAGAGCGCGTTCATCACCATGTCGGCCTGTTCGCTGACGTCGGCGTGCTTTTCGCGGAAGGCCCCGGCGATCGACATGAGCACGCGTTTGAAGCTGGGGCGGCCCATGCGTTCATCGGGCGGAAAATAGGTGCCGCCGTAGAAGGGCTTGCCGTCGGGGGTGAGGAACGCGGTAAGCGGCCAGCCGCCCTGGCCGCTGATGGCGGAGACGGCGGCCTGGTAGCGGCTGTCGATGTCCGGGCGCTCGTCGCGGTCCACCTTCACCGCGATGAAGTTCTCATTGACGATGCGCGCCACCTCGGGATCGTCGTAGGACTCGTGGTCCATCACGTGGCACCAGTGGCACCACACCGCGCCGATGTCCAGCAGGATGGGCTTGTTCTCGCGCTGCGCCGCTGCGAAGGCTTCCTCGCCCCACTCATGCCAGTGGATGGGCTGGTGCATGGCCGAGCGCAGATAGGCGGAAGCCGCTTGCCCGAGCGCGTTGGTAGCCATATCTCGACAAGTCTACAGGAATGGAATCGGCGGCGCCGGTTTGCGTGGTTTTAGGTCATGAGGTCCACGATTCTGCCGTCGGGAGTTTTGAGCTTCGCCCGGGCTCTGGGGTTCTTCTTTAGTTCCGATTCAATGACGTGATGGATCGTATCCATGTGCTCCGTGAGGATTCGCACATCGCCAGTTTCCCAATATTCACCTTCATCTTGAACCCTCAAGGCCCGAAAGAACGGCTTAAGAACCCTCAGCAGTTCCACGACTTTGAGGTGCATGTCAACGCCAGCAAATTGCGTCTTCGTGTACTCTTGGACGTACAGGTCTCTGTCGAATTCGAGGCGCACGGGCTCGCAGTCTTCGCTTGGATAAAGCACGATGCCCTTCATGGGCCCGCAGTAATTCCATTCTTCCTCATTGTCGCGAACTCGCAGAAGCGTGGCCTGTTCCGACTTGATCGGCTCACTTAGCCATGTACGCGAGGCAGCAAAGGCGGCCGCTGTGCCAATTAGACTGGCAAACGCGTCTTCACCCAAAAGCTGACCATCGAAATGGATTGTCACTCCCATCGGTAATGATTGTCGCAAATAGAGGGGCTCTCACCAACTACTCGCTCGCCAGGTTCCTCGCCACCTTGCAGTACAGCTCGACCGCTTCGTGTAACTGGCGCTTCTCGACACGCTCGCGCTCGGTGTGCGCCACGTGGATGGAGCCTGGCCCGAGCAGCACCGGTTCGCCCCAGTTTGAGAGACCTGGGATGTCTGTAGTAAATGCGGCGACCATGGTGGGGATTGCGTCCACTGTGCGCAGGCGCATGAACGGAATTTCCAGGACGAAGTTCACCTCGGCGCGGCTGCCGACGGTTTCAATGATGCGGCGCTTCAAATCGTCGGACGGGCCGACCAGGCGGTAGAGAAGGTGGGCGCGCGCAAAGTCCGGCACCACGTTGGGAGCCTGGCCGCCTTCGATGATGCCGATGTTCAGCGTCGAGGGCCCGACGTCAGGGTTCTTCGGCAGTTCCATGCGGCGCAGGCTCTCGAGTACGTCGAGCAGCTTGTCGATGGCGGACTCGCCTAGCTCGGGATAGGCTGAGTGCGCCATCTTCCCCTGGGCGGTGAGTTCCACGCGCAGCGTGCCCTTGGAAGCAATGGCGATGCGGTTCTCGGTGGGCTCGCCGTTGATCAGGAAGCGCGAGCCGGGTGCGTGCTGATTGGCCACCCTCGCGCCCTGGCTGTCGCGCTCCTCGCCCACGAGGAACAGCAGCGCGGGAGTAACCGCGCCGTCGCCTTCCTTGCGCAGGCGCTCGGCGGCGGCAATCTGGGCGGCGATGATTCCCTTGGCGTCGCAGGAGCCGCGGCCGTAGATGTGATCGCTGTTCTCGGATGATGGGATGAACGGCGGGACGGTGTCCATGTGCGTAGAGAAGACCACGCTGGGCTTGCGTCCGGGCACGGTGGCATACACGTTGAAGCGTTCGGGCGTGACCTCCATCCGCGTTGCCGCGTAGCCGAGCGACGACAGGCACTCGAGCAGGAACTCGCCCACGGCACGCTCGTTGCCGCTGATGGATTCGATATCCACCATGCGGCGGGTGAGGGAAACCAGATCCATGGGGCAGAGGATATCAGAGCAGGAAGAATTCCCCGCCCTTGGCTGCAGGTCATCTCATGAATCTGCTGAAGGTTTGTATCAGGGCACGACTTCAGTCGTGCCGAAAAGGCGAAGTAGAAAACTTGGGCTTTAGCCCCTGCCAATGCCCTCAGGGGCTGAAGCCCAATCCTTTGCAATCGCTTGCGGCACGGCTAAAGCCGTGCCCTGATACAAAGCGGAGTTATGAGATGGGCTGATGGGTTCCAGGGTCACGCACGCGAGCAAAATTCGCTAGTCCCACATCTTCCCGACAAGAAGCCCCACCCTTGGCAAAGCGGCCAAGGGTAGGGCTCCCAAAGCAAACCCAAGGTCCCTCGCTGCGCTCGGGATTTCGGCAGCGGGCTCAGACGCCCGCTAAACGCCTCAACTTCGCTCGGGATGACAATTCTTGTGCTTAGTCGGCCTTCATTCCCATCTGTTCGATCATCTTGCGCTGTTCTGCCGTCCAGTTGCCGGACATGTCGCCGTGCTGAATGAGCATCTTTTTCTGCTCCCACATAGCTTTGTTGGTGTCGATCTCTTTCACGTTGGCCTGGTGGCCGGAAAGGTCCCACTCGCCGATGCCTTTGTCGTGGTACTTGAACACGACGTTGTCCACGTAGGTGATTTTGTTGCCCCACAGGTCCATGGCGGGAAGCGTGTGCAGCGGCTTGCCTTGCTTGTCGCGCTTCATCACAGCTTTCTCTTCCAGGATCCCGGGGATGGTAAGCGTGTAGGTGTTGTGGTCGGCCGATTCGGTGAATTCGATGGGCACTACCTTCACTTGCTCAACCTTCGGTGGGTTCCAGGCGAACATGAAGGCCAGCATCTGCTTGAACGCCTCCTGTTGTTCGGGCGTGTCCTTCTCGTCGAAGTAGATGGTGCCCTTGACCTTGCTCATGTCCTTGTCGATCAGGTCGCCGACCACCACGGCCTTGAAGCCGTCCATCTTGACGCTGCCGAAATGGCCATGCTTGATGTAGGCGAAATCGGCAGCGTCGCAACCACCGTGCGTGGGGTGGCCGTTGGAGCGGCATGGACAGGCGTAGGCGGTGCAGGCGCATTCGGTGAAGCTGATGCCGTGCACTTCGAAATCGGGGATGGTCTTCTCAGGCTGCTTGCCCTGTTCGGATAGACTGACCGCGACCAGCAGAAGCACGGTAAGTCCCAGAGCGACTGCTATCCTTGATTTGGTCATACGTCCCCCCTTGATCGGGAGAGCTTAGGTCGATATCGGTGCATACGTCAACTGCGGAACTGAGATCTTTCTTCCTGGAGGGCCCTGCCGGAAAGCTGGAAGCCCTGCTGAACGCGGGCGCGCCCGGCGCCACGCACGCCGCGCTGATCTGTCATCCGCACCCCGTCTATGGCGGCACCATGCACAACAGAGTCGTGTTCCACACCATGAGGGCGCTGCGCGGATTCGGCTTTCCGGTGCTGCGCTTCAACTTCCGCGGCGCCGGTCGAAGCGAGGGAGTGCATGACGAAGGCCGCGGCGAAGCCAACGACGTACGCGCAGCGCTCGACTGGCTGGACCGCGAGTTCCACCTGCCCATCGTGTTCGCCGGGTTCTCGTTTGGAGCGTCGGTGGGATTGCGGGCCTGCTGTCCCGAAGCGCGGGTGGTGGCGCTGGTCGGGCTGGGAACGCCGGCCGTATTCGATGGGCGGACTCACAGATTTCGTTTTCTGGAGAGCTGCGCCAAGCCCAAGCTGTTCGTCAGCGGCACGCACGACGAGTTCGGACCGCCTGGCGTGCTGGAGGAGATCGTCGAGCGGGCCGCCGGGCCCAAGCAACTAGTGCGCGTTGAGGGCGACCACTATTTCGACGGGCACCTCGCCGAGTTGCGGCAGGTGATTGAAGAGTGGGTGGGAAAGACGCTGGCGGTCGGCAGCGGTCTATAATCCCGGCCATGGCTGCTCAGCCCAATGGCATGTGCTCGGCCGCGCGCGAGATCTTCCTGCACGCGCTCGCCGAGTCGAGCATCGAGAAGGCCTTCGAGCGCAACGTCGAGTACGGCCGTGGAGTGCTGCGCATCGGCCAGGATCTCCACGACCTGGGGACCTACAACCGCGTGCGCGTGGTCTCGCTGGGCAAGGCGGCGCACGCCATGGCGGCGGCGCTGGCCGCCAAGGTGGGCAGTGGTCTCGAGGGCATCGTGGCCTGCGTTGCCGATCCGCCGGCGCAGGTGCCGGGCTTCCGTTACTTCCGCGGCGGACACCCGACGCCGAACGCGGAATCGGTGCGCGCCGGCGAAGCCATCCTGCGCATGCTCGAGGCGCTCGATGAGCGCTCGCTGGCGCTGCACATGATCAGCGGTGGAGGCTCGGCCATCGTGGAGAAGCCGATCAGCGACACCATCTCGCTCGAAGACCTGATCGTCGCCTACCGCGTGCTCGTGCTCTCGGGCGGCACCATCGCCGAGATCAACGCCGTCCGCAAGCACCTCTCGGCGACCAAGGGCGGACGGCTGGCGCGGGCGGCGGCGCCGGCGCAGCAGGTCTCGATCCTCATCTCCGATGTGCCGGACAACGCGCCCGACTCGCTGGCCTCCGGACCCACCATGGCCGATTCGACCACGGTCGAGAATTGCTACGCCATCATTCAGAAGTATGGCCTGCTGGAGAAGTTTCCACCGTCGGTGCGGGAGTTGATCGAGCAGCACCGCCTGGAAGAGACGCCGAAGAACGACGATCCCGCCTTCGTGCGCTCGCGCTGGTGGACCATCCTCTCGAACGAAACAGCGGTGAAAGCGGCCTCGGCAAAGGCGCAGGCGGCCGGGTTCGCGGTCGAAGTGAACAGTCGCTGCGACGACTGGGACTACCGCCGCGCCGCCGACTACCTGCTCGATCGCTTGCGGGAATTGCGGCAGAAGGGGCAGCGCGTGTGCCTGGTGTCGGGCGGGGAGATCACCGTCCGCGTGGAGGGCAAGAGCGGACAGGGCGGACGCAATCAGCAGTTTGCTCTCTACCTCGCGCCCAAGATTGCTGGCGAGAACATCTGCGTGCTCAGCGCCGGCACCGACGGCATCGACGGCCAGAGCCCGGCCGCCGGCTCAGTAGTGGACGGCAGCACCATGGAGCGCGCGCGTGCCTTGGGACTCGATCCCGCGGCGGCGCTCAATGGCTTCGACGCTTATCCTCTATTCAAAGCGCTCGGCGATGACATCGAGACCGGTCCGACGGGAACGAATGTGCGGGATGTGCGGCTGCTGATGGCCTGGTGAATGGATCGCCGGGATTGCCCGGAATCGCCGTAATCTGACAGCAAGTCTTAATGGAAATGTCATTCTTCCGCCGACCGAAGCGAGGCGGGAGAATCTGACGAGGCAGGTTGCGCGACCAGTGCGGTCGCTCCAGCGATTTCGTCAGATCCTCCACTCGGCGTTGCCTCGCGAAGGATGACAACTGGTGTAATGGAAGACTGATCTGCAGCGACACCGGCGATCAGAAGAACGCGGTCACGCCTTCCGGCAGCACCTTCACCCGGTCCTGGACTCCCGCCCGTCGGGCTTCTTTCGCAAGCAGCCTGAGGGGTTCGTCCATGGGTTCGTGGGACAGGCGAAAGCTGCCGTAGTGCATGGGCACCATCCAGCGGGCGCCGAGATCGACAAAGGCGCGCACGGCGTCTTCCGGGCTGGTGTGGTTGGCACGGAAGGCCGGCGGACTGTAAGCGCCGATGGGCAGCAGCGCGAGCTCCGGATGCAGCTTGCGGCCAATCTCGCGGAAGCCCTCGAAGTAGGCGGTATCCCCGGCGTGATAGAGCGAATCGTGCTGCGAGCGGACAACGTATCCGCCATAGGCGCGGTGAGCGTCCTTGATGATGCGCGCGCCCCAGTGCCGCGAGGGCACGTGCGTGATCTTCAGGCCGTCGAAGTCGCAAGTCTCCCACCAGCGCATCTCGATGATCTCGCGGAAGCCGAGGTCATCGACCAGGTCGGTGACGTTGTGCGGCAGGATGATGCTGGGAGCGGAGCCGCGCACTCGCTCGGTGTGGCGCGCGATGGCCCGCAGCGACGGCCGATGCAGATGGTCGAAGTGCGCGTGCGTCACCAGCACCAGGTCGATGGGCGGCAGGTCCTCGATGCGCAGCCCGGGGCGGCGCAGCCGCTTCAGCACGAACAGCCACTGCGCAAAGTTAGGATCGATCAGGATGGTCTTGCCGCCGGTCTGCAGGAAGAAGCTGGAATGTCCGATGAAGGTCAGCGCCAGCTCGCCGTTGCGGGTGAGGACCGGGGTGCGAGTCTCTCCCGTGCGCGGGGTCACGGCCGAGTGGCGGATCAGGCGCGTAAAACTCCGGGCTCGTTTCCTGAGGGTCCTGCTTAACACGGCCATGGGAGAATCTCTGTAATTAGACGCCGGAACGCACCCCTGGGATGCAGTGTCTCCCCACCGGCGCTGAAAACATCATACCCCTTGGCGGGGGACGAACCAAATTACCGCTGTTCCGCCGCGAACGCGAACTGTGCTGGAATAATTTGCTCCGCTTTCCTTGACCGCACGGTTGCGCTGGCTTTCTAATGGAATCGAGCGGAGGAAAACCATGCGCGTTGCATTCCTGGGATTAGGGATCATGGGCCGGCCGATGGCCGCCAACCTGGTCAAAGCGGGTCACGAGGTCACAACCTGGAACCGGTCGGCGGGGAAGGAAGTGCCGGGAGCGCGCGCAGCCGCTACGCCGCGTGAGGCAGCGGAGGGCGCGGAAGTGGTGTGGATCTGCGTCTCCGACACCGCCGCCGTCGAGCAGGTGTTGTTTGGCGAGAACGGCGCGGCAGGCGCGCTCAAGCCGGGGATGATCGTCGCCGACTCCAGCACCATCTCGCCCATGGAGACCCGCGAGTTTGCGCGCCGCGTGCGCGAGCGCGGGGCGGAGTACGTGGACGCGCCCGTCACCGGCTCCAAAGCCGGCGCCGAGTCCGGGCAATTAATCTTCATGGCCGGCGGCAGCGAAGAAACCATCGAGAAGCTCAAGCCGCTGTGGACTGCCATGGGCAAGAGCCTGTTCCGCATGGGCGACGTCAGCCTGGGACAGGCCAGCAAGCTGGGCATGAACCTGATGGTTGCGCTCATCTATGAAGGCTTCGCTGAAGGCCTGACGCTGACCGGAAAGCTCGGGGTCAAGCCGGACGCGCTCATGCCGCTGATCCAGGCCTCCATGGTGCGCTCCGGCGTCATCGACTACAAAGCGCCGTTCGTGCTGCGCCGCGACTTCTCCCCCAACTTCCCGCTGCGGCTCATGCACAAGGACATCCTGCTCATGCTCGACGCCGCCAAAGAGCAGCGCGTGAAGCTGCCCGGCCTGGAGACGGTGGCGGAGATCTACGAAATCGCAGCCGAGGAAGGCCACGACGACCTCGACTACGCGGCTACGCTTACGCTGCTGGAGAAGTGGGCGGGACTCGAGGTAAAGGGCACGGCAGCGTAGGGAGTTTTCAGGTTTCAAAGCGAGCCCCGTGCGCACGCTTGTCCCGACGATTGTCATCCTGAGCGCGCCGCCTTTGCGCGCGAAGGACCTTGAGAATTCCTAAGCGGCAATGACAGTATGGGTTTCCGCCAACCCCGTTGGCGCAACCGGCACTCTCAAGATTCTTCGCTTCGCTCAGAATGACAATGCAAAGGGAAGGCTCATGATCACAACCGCGACGCCGACGCCCCGGCCGCCAGATCCCTCAGCGTATCGAAGACGTTCGCCCCCGCCCGGCCCTCGGGCGAGATGCCCTCCAGATTGATGGTGGCCGAGAAGTGGGGCGAGGTGCGGCGGAAGCCGAGGCTCAGCACCTCGCGATCGCGGCAACTGAGCAGGGCATTCATCATGCCGGTGACTTCCCGCTGCCAGCTCTGGCGCGAGGTTAGGATGAGCGGCGTCATCTGCTCGAATTCCCAGTGTTCCGGGTCCGGCGAGAAGCGCTTGCTGGTCCGGCCGCACCAGCGCTGCTGACCGACCTGAAGATCGAAGCCGGGCGGGTTGTCGAAATCGGCGTCAAAGGTGATGGTGGCAGGCTCGTGGCGCCACCACTGCCGCAGCCAGCGCACGGGGTTGTGGCGCGGCGCCAGGCGTACCATCAGCCCCGGGTGTTGGAACAGGCCCGTGCCCAGCCGCAGCGCTATCTGGAAGATCGATGGTCCCAGCCAGCGGACCGCGACGATCTGTCCGGTGCCGGCCAGCGCGGCCTGGATCCGCGCCACCGCGCGCTCGCCCTGGCGGCGGTTGTAGCGCAGGAAGAACAGATACCACACCACGGCCGCGGCAGCCCCGGCGACGATACAGATTGCTGCTCTCCCCCACATAGCATCCGATAGGATGCCACAGGTGGGGAATTCGATGTTCAGATTTTGTGGCTACTTCGAGGGCGTTCCCGGCGGCCCGTCCATCACGTAGACGCGGGCGGGATTGCCGGCCTGCACGTTGTTCTTCTGGAAGCATTCCTTGATGCGGCGGCGCAGCTCGCGGCTGACGGCGTACTGCTGGCCGGGACGAGTCTTGACGAGCATCAGGTAATCCACCTCGCCTCCGGCCACGCGCTCGATCCCGGGCACCTGGGGATCGGCGACCAGCAGAGCGGCGTAATCGGGGGCGGTGCGCAGCTCGTTGCCGACCTGCTGCAGCAGTTCGAGAATGCGGTCGCTGTTTTCGCGGTAATCCACCGAGACGTGCAGCGCCACCTGGGCCCAGTCGCGGGTCAGATTGCTGACGATCTTGATCTCGCTGTTGGGCACGGTGTGGACCGCGCCGGTCTCATCACGCAGGGTGGTGCGGCGGAGCGTCATGGATTCCACCACCCCGGCAACGCCGGCGAGGCGCACCACGTCGCCGACGTCGTACTGGTTCTCCATCAGGATGAAGAAGCCGTTGATCACATCATGGACCAGCGCCTGGGCGCCGAAGCCGATGGCCAGGCCGGCCACCCCGGCGCTCGCCAGCAGCGGTCCCATGTTGACGCCCAGCAGCGGCAGAATCTCCATGGCGGCGAGAAAAACGATGACGGCGGCGCCCACGCTGTTGAGCACGCCGGCGAGGGTACGCAATTGCCGGGCGCGCAGCGCGCTGGGCAGGGTCTCGCTGCGGCTGAACTTCACCAGTTTTCTGGTCGCCAGCTTCAGCAGCCACACCAGAACGATGGCGACGGCCAGGACCACCAGAATCTTGGGAGCGTCCTTGCGCAGGAAGGTCTCCCAGTCGGTCTTCCAGTCTTCCCAAACCAGGCGCAGACGCGAAACCTGAAGCAGGGCGAATGCCATAAAGCTCGGAAACACGGCTGATCTCACAGTGAAGGGCGATTATAGCAGCCGGAGCGCGATGGTCCGGCCCAGCCGCAGGGACTATAATCTCGCCATCATTTTCTGGCGAGGTTGCTTGCGTATGCGTGCCATTGCCGCAGGTTTGGTGGTGTTCTGCTGGTTGACGATCTCGTCCGCCTGGGCGCAGGACGGGTCCGCCGCGGCCGCACAGGGGGGCCCGCAGCGGCACAATCCTGCGATCACGCAGCCCGCATCCCCGACCGAACTTGACATGCAGAAGCGCCTGGCCAAGCAGCGCGTCCAGGAGCGCTTCGCCCAGATCAAGAAGGACACCGACCACCTGCTCGAGCTGGCCACGCAGTTGAAGAAATCCGTCGATGAAGCCAGCGACCAGACGCTCTCGCTCGAGGTCATCCGCAAGGCCGAGCAGATCGAGAAGCTGGCCAAGCAAGTGCGGCAGAAGATGGCCGGGGACTAGTAGCCCGCCGTCAAGCTCAGCGCCGCGGCTCAGTTCCCCTGGGCCGCGTGTTGCTGGGGAACGAACTGCGCGAACACCGCCTGCCGCAACAGCGGAGGTGGGATCAGGCCCTGCGCCAGCACGAAATCATGGAAGCGCTCCTGGTCGAACCGCGGGCCCATACTTTTCTCGGTATCGGCACGCAGCCGCATGAGCTGGGTATAGCCGTAGAAGTACGACGGGGCCTGTGCCGGAGACCGGAAGGTGTAGCGCTCGACCTCCTGGTTGGCCATGGCTTCCGACAGGCAGACGTCCTCCCGCAGAATGCGATTGGCCTCCTCGGGCGTGACCCGTCCCGCCTGCAGCTCGGGATCGAGGAAGGCGCGGGCGGCGCGCTGCAGCCGCGCCTGCAATGAGATCAGTTGCCCGTCGGCGGGCATGAAGGGCTTGAGGATAGCTTCCGAGTAAAGCCCCCAGCCCTCCACGTTGACGCTATTGAACGAGAACAGGGCGCGGGCGACCGAGACACCTCTCTCGGTCATGGAGTCGAACTGTAACTCGTGGCCGGGACGGCCTTCGTGCGCGACGAGCGTCCAGGCAGCGGCATCATAGGTGAAATCGTCGAACTGGAGGGCCGTCTTCGAGCCCGGCGGCGGCGCGGTGCGCAACGGCAGCACGAACACGCCGTGCTCGCCGGTATTGCCGATCAGGCGCGGCGGACGCATGTTGGGTGCGGGCGTCGCGGCGCTTTCCGCCTCGCTGGCCAGCTTGATCTCCATGGGGCGCTGCGGCAGCGTGACCAGGTGCTCGCGGTGGATGATCTGCTCGATTTCCGCGATGCGCTTCTCATAGTTGGGCAGAATGGACGGGCCGGGCCACTGCTCCTTCTTCAGTTCGCGGATCACGTCCCGGTAATCGCTGGCGTGGAAGCCTTTTTCCCGCGCCACCCGCGGCGCCAGCGCCATCATTTCGTTCTGGATCTCGTTGAAGGAGGCGTGCGCCACGGCGGCAAGCTGGTCGGGAGGCATTTCGATTCCTACCTGCTCCAGGCGGAAGGCGTACATCTCGGGCGGGAGGCGGAAATCGGTGCGCGCCCGCGGCAACAGCTCCTTCTCGACGAAGGCGTGGTATTCCGCCATCTGCTGCTTCAGGCGGGCGTAGGGCTCCTCATAGCCGGCGATCTTGTATTTCTGGAAAAGCTGCCCGATGCCGTCGAGGTAAGTGGCTTCGTTGCCGATGTTCTTCTCCATCTCGCCTTTGAACGGCCCCATCAGGCCGGGCTTTTTCAAGCGCTCGCGGCTGCGTTCCTCGGTCAGTTGGACGATGGAAGTCGAGCCGGGCTCCATGCCGGTGTACTTGCGCAGGCGGACCAAGGCCGCCTGTCGGCGCTCGGGCGCCACCTGGTCATCGAGCAGAGCCCGCGTACCGAAGAACACCAACTGGTGCAGATTCACGTAAAGCAGCTCGTATTTCTCCTCCAGGTCGGACTCGCGCGCGTTGCGCTTGGCCGCCTTGATCATGATCTCCAGATCCTGGCGGACGGCAGGATCCTTTTCCTCGGCCAGCATGCGCTCGATCTCGCCTTGCGCCTGCCGCAGCGCCTGCCGCTCGCGCTCCAGGAAATTGGGCTGGAGATCGATCACCTGCTCATCCACACCGGAAACACCGAAGCGGGCTGCAGCTTCGGGGTTGAAGCGCGCCAGGACCTTCAACAGAACCTGCGCGTCCTGGTTGCTGCGCTCGACCCATGCAGGTGGAGCGGCGGGCTGTTGTGCGTTCATCGACGGCGCCAGCAGCACAAACACACTGAGAACAGCAGCAGTCACCCGGGAGAAACTCATCGTTGTCGTTGCCTTTCGCTTTGAAGTCTGGATGGAACCCGTGATGCTTGGACGAACCGAACTCCCCCAACGTGAGCAGAGCGTAGCGCCGGCGGACGCAGCAAGCTACGTCTCTACCCGACGTAGCCGTCCTTCAGCAACTGGCGGGCGATTACCAGGCGCTGGATCTCACTCGTCCCCTCGCCGATGGTGCACAGCTTGACGTCGCGGTAGAACTTCTCCGCCGGATAGTCCTTGATGAAGCCGTATCCACCGTGGATCTGCACCGACTCGTTGGCCGCCTTCACCGCTACTTCGCTGGCGTAGAGCTTGGCCATGGAGGATTCGAGCGTGGACTTCGAGCCCTGGTCTTTCATGGACGCGGCGCGCAGGGTGAGCAGCCTCGCGGCGTCGATCTCGGTTGCCATATCCGCCAGCTTCCACTGGATGGCCTGGAATTCGCTGATGGGTTTGCCGAACTGCTGCCGTTGCTTGGAATATTTCAGCGCCGCCCCGAACGCCCCCTGGGCGATGCCCAGCGACAGCGCGGCGATGGAGATGCGCCCGCCGTCAAGAATGCGCATGGCGTCGATGAACCCGCTGCCTTCCTTGCCCACCAGGTTGCAGCAGGGGATGACGCAATCCTCGAAGATCAGCTCGGAGGTGTCACTGGCGCGCATGCCCAGCTTGTTCTCTTTCTTGCCCAGCTTGAAGCCGGGCGTGCCCTTCTCGACGACGAAGGCGGAAAGACCATGAGTGTGCGCGGCACGGTCGGTGACCGCGATCACCACCGCCACGTCGGCGTAGTGGCCGTTGGTGCAGAATGTCTTGGTGCCGTTGAGCACCCAGCAATCTTTCTTACGGGCCGCGGTCATGCGGGCGCTGCCAGCGTCGGAGCCGGAGCCGGGTTCGGTTAATCCCCAGGCCCCGATGAACTCGGCGGACGCCAGCTTGGGGACGTACTTGCGCTTCTGCTCCTCGCTGCCGGCCACGAAGATATGGTTGGTACAGAGCGAGTTGTGGGCAGCGACGATCAAGCCCACGGAAGCGTCCACGCGCGCCAGTTCCTCGATGGCCAGCGCGTACTCCACGTAGCCCAGGCCGGCGCCGCCGTACTCCGGCGGGAAGATCACGCCCATCAGCCCCAGGCGGCCCAGTTCCTTGACCGTTTCCAAGGGGAAATGTGAGGCCTCGTCCCACTCCATTACGTGGGGTAGGATCTCGCGCTCGGCGAATTCGCGCACGCTGCGGCGCAACTGCTGCTGTTCCTCGTTGAATTGGTAATCCACGACCTGCTCCTGGTGCCGCGGCTGAAAAGTCAGCCGATTAAGGCAAAGAAATTGTTATGAAGCTCAAAGATATGCTTATAGCACAAAGAATGGGGCCGCGAAAAGCGGCGGGTTTGTAAGGAACGACACGGCCGGACATGGACGGCGGAGAAGCTTAAGACTATGCAGCTTTGTCCGCGCTCTGCTTTCCGCCACGCCCGAAGATGCGGCGCACCATCCACACCGGGGCTACGAACACGTGCGCGGGATTGGTGAGGAACGCCGGCTTGTTGCCCTCGATCAGGTGACCCAGCCAGGCCAGCGCGAACGCCGTCGGGATGACGACCACCCCGATAATCCAGTGGTGGAACCAGAACCACACCAGCGAGGAGAAGCCCACCGGGATGGCGACCATGTGTAGCGCCCGGTTCACCGGGTGCGTGTGCGCCCCGTCGT
>DATNJE010000246.1:0-24492 GCA_035604095.1 Terriglobales bacterium | reverse complement strand
CCACGTCATCGTGCTTGATCCCGCCACCGGCAAGGTGGTGGGCGACATTCCCGACACCGCCGGTGTGCACGGCATCGCGCTGGCGCCGGAGCTGGGCCGCGGCTTCATCAGCAACGGCCGCGCCAACACGGTGACCATCTTCGACTCCAAGACCCTGGCGGTCAGCGGCCAGGTCAAGACCGGCCAGAACCCCGACGCCATCGTCTACGATCCCGCCAGCCAGCGCGTGTTCGCCATGGACGGCCGCTCGAGCGAGGCCACCGCCATCGACGCCGCCACGGGAACGGTCGCCGGCACGCTGCCGCTGGAAGGCAAGCCGGAGTTTGCCGTCGCCGACGGCCGCGGGCGGGTCTACGTCAACCTCGAGGACAAGAGCCAGTTGCTGGCGCTCGATTCCCGCAAGCTGGAGGTGGTGGCGCGCTGGCCGCTCGCGCCCTGCGAAAGACCAAGCGGGCTGGCCATCGATCGCGAGCACCGCCGCCTGTTCTCCGGCTGCGCCAACAAGCTCATGGCGGTGGTGGATGCCGACAGCGGAAAAGTGATTACTACCCTGCCCATCGGAAGCGGCGTCGACGCCACCAGCTTCGATCCCGGCTTGCGGTACGCCTACGCTTCCAACGGCGACGGCACCCTGACCGTGATCCACGAGGAGACGCCCGACAAGTTTGTGGTGCTGGAGAACGTCTCCACGCAGCGCGGCGCGCGGACCATGGCGCTTGATCCCACCACCCACCAGGTTTATGTCGTGACCGCGGACTTTGGTCCGGCGCCACCATCCACTCCCGACCAGCCACGCCCGAGGCCTGCGATCGTGCCCAACACCTTTGTGGTGCTGGTGCTGGGGAAGTAAGCTAGAGCATCTCTTCGACCTGCTTACTGCTCAACAGCGGGGCCTCGGGACCAACGCTCAGCACCGGCAGACCGGTAAGCGGATCAGCAAGGATTCTCGCCTTTCGCGGGTGCGTTTTGCAGGGGGTTAAAAGGATACGTCCCCGATGCACTGCCGCGTCCAGCAGGTCGCCCGCATGTATGCCGAGTCTGCGGCGAATCGGGCCGGGCAGAACAACCTGTCCTTTGGCGGAAACTCTGGTTTGCATGGCAAGACAATCTTGCCACAGGCGGAGCGTTGACACTCATGCACTGCGGAGTACAATCTGCGCCGTTCGGCCGGGAGGCCTTAGATGTATTGCAGCAAGTGTGGAAGCCAGATCGGCAACGCCAGGTTCTGCTCGCAATGCGGAACTCCGCTGGGCGGGATAGTGGTACAAACACCCGGCGCTGCAGCCGGAGCCGGTCCCGCACCGCAGATTGTGGTCATCCGCGCCCCCCAGAATCCAGGCGTGGCCGTGCTTCTCTCATTCCTCCTGGCTGGACTGGGGCAGATCTATAACGGCCAGATCGGAAAAGGTGTGGCGTTCATGATCGCGTATTTCTGTTCGCTGGCCCTGATGTGGGTGCTCATCGGATTCATCATTGCCCCGATTCTCTGGATCTGGAGTATGGTCGACGCCTACAAGACGGCGGAGCGGATCAATGCTCAATCCGGTGTGTAGCGGCGCTCCTGATTAGGGAGCAGGGTGGGTACAGCCCGCACCACGTGCTAAGCTGAAGGCAGCGGGGCCGTAGCTCAGATGGATAGAGCAAGAGTTTCCTAAACTCTAGGTCGGCGGTTCGAATCCGCCCGGCCCCTCCACTCTCGAGCGGCGATCCGCTCCTGCACTGCCCGTACTCGGGGAGTGACCGTCCTTGTTCCCCCCGATTACTCCCGTGCCTGCTGCTTAGGTGACGTTGTCTGCCTAGCTTCTTGCGGCGAGACTCCAGTCGTGCCTCTGAATTACCGGGCAAAAATCCGCCGAGCGAAGTGAAGTATGAAGCTGAAGTTTACGGCCCTGGGCCAGTTGCTACTCCTGATCGGACTGGCCGTTCCCCATGCCTGCAGTCAGATGTGCGTGCCCCCGCCCAAAGGGATGATTTCCTGGTGGACCGGGGACGGCACCGTGCTCGATTATTTCGGCCGCAATGACGGGCTCACCACCTCCCCGGTTTCCTATGCCGCGGGAGAAGTGGCCGATGCTTTCAGCTTCAGCGGGAGCCAGTTTGTTCAAGTGCCGCGCAGCCTCAGCCTCGAGCCCGCCCAGATCACGGTGGACGCCTGGGTCAACGCTGCCGTGTCGCCGGGGCTGGCCCGATACATCGTCACCAAAGGCGCGGTGGACGAGCTAGAGAGTTCTTACGCCCTCTACACCGGCGCGTCTGGAGGCCTGCAGTTTTACATTTTCGACGGAACGGCTGTCCGCTTGTCCCCTGACGCCGGTACCGGAGTTTGGGATGGGAAGTGGCACCATGTTGCCGGAACCTTTGACGGGACCGCGGTGCGTTTGTTCCTGGATGGAAGCGAAGTCGGAACCGGCACTCCCATCGTCACCACCATTGCTTACGGCCTGAGCGCCGGCACCGACGTCACCAACGACTTGTTCATTGGCGATTTCAACCCCAACTGCACCAGCAGCATCTGTCCCGACGATCTTCATTTCATAGGGGAAGTTGACGAGGTCGAAATCTTCGAGCGCGCCCTTTCCCAGGAAAAGATCGCGCGTATTTTCGCCGCTGGGCAAGCCGGCAAGTGCCTTCCAGTAAAAGTTGATGTTGACCGCAGCTTCCATGGCGGGTGGGATTGGGATTCCGACCACGATCTGACCGTCGCCATTCTAGGATCGCCGGCGTTCGATGCCGCCGACATTATCCAGGCCAGCCTGCGGCTGTTTCCGGCGGGCGATCACCATCACCACGCGCGCGCGCAACACTGCCGCCTCAAGGATGTGAATGACGACACCATCCCGGACTTGGTCTGCCGTTTTCACATCGAAGAACAACGACATCACGATGATGGTGACGACACCACCGTGCTTGTCACCGGGCAGGTCTCGGTGCCGGGCGGCCGGAGGACCTTCTTTGGCGCGGATTCTGTCGACCTCGAACATGGCCGGCACGGAGACCACTAGCCGCTGCGCACGTGCAACACTAGCGCCTTCCTGAAAATCCCGATAGTTGTTGAATGACCCGCCTCTAGACAACGGAATCGTGGAGCACCACGAAACCCGAGCCCAATCCGGAGCGCCGCAAGCGGCGTCCTGTTGCCAGTTCCGGGTCGAACCCTGCCCTGGCGCGCCAGCTATTTTTCGTTCTCAGCGTGGCGGCGCTCACGTATGCGCTGCTGGCCGGCCTGCGCACCATGATGGACTACGATTTCGGCTGGCAACTGGCGACCGGGCGATGGGTAGCGCAGCACCGCCAGATCCCTTCGACGGACGTCTTCTCCTACACCGCGCAGGGGCAGCCGTGGATTTACCCGGTGGGCGCGGGACTGATCTTCTACGTCGCGTATCTCGCCGGGAAATATGCGCTGCTGACGTGGCTGGGAGCGGCGGCCTGCGTGGGGACGGTCGCATTGCTGATCTGGAGACGATCAGCGCTCGCCGCCGTACTAGCCATTCTGGCGATCCCCGTGATTGTGCTGCGTACCGGGCCGCGCGCCGAGATGTTTACCGTGGTGCTGTTCGCCGCATTCCTCACGGTGCTGTGGCGGCAGCATGAGAGCGGCCGCGCACGCTTGTGGCTCCTGCCGCTGCTGATGGCCGCCTGGGTGAATCTCCACCTGGGATTCGTGGCGGGCTTGGGGCTCATGGGCGGATATGTCCTGGTGGAAGGGTTAGAGATGGTGTGGCCGGAGCGCCGCCAGGCAGCCGCGGATCGCCTGCGATACGCCTGGCCGTGGCTGATGGCCACCGGCGCCGCCACCGTGGTCAATCCCTGGGGAGCGGGAATCTATCGTGCCCTGCTGCGCCAGGAAGGCGCCACCGCCGCGCACTCGCAATGGATCACCGAGTGGGCGCCGGGGCGGCTGAACTGGACTCTGGCCAGCATGAGCTTCTCCCTGTGCGATCCCGACGGCGCGTTCTACGTGATGCTGCTGGTAGCCGCCGTGGCTCTGCTCCTTGCCTTGTGGCGGCGACAACTGGGAGCGGCGGTGTTGCTGAGCGGCGCGACACTGCTGGCGATCCGGCACATCCGCTTCCAGGCTATTTTCGCTGAAGTAGTGGTGGTGGTCGGGGGCGCGGTGCTTGTGTCGGCACTTGCCGGACGCTGGGAGACGATCAGGCAAACAAGGCTCGCATCATTCGCCGTCATTGGTCTGGCCTATTGCGTGGTGGGGCTGGCCTGCCTGCGCGCGGGCGACTTGGTGAGCAATCGCAGCTACCTGGGCACCACCAACCTGAGCACCTTCGGCGCCGGACTCTCGTGGTGGTTCCCCGAGGGCGCGGCGGGCTTCATCGAGCGCGAAAACGTCCCCGGGCGAATCTTCAACAATTACGACGAAGGTGGATACCTCACCTGGCGGCTGGGCCCGAGGTATCCGGACTACATCGATGGGCGTGCTCTCCCCTTTGGCCCGCAATTGTTCCAGCGGAACCAGGAACTGATGTCCACTCCGCCGGATTCGCTGGAGTGGCAGCGCGAGGCCGAGCAGTACGACATCAATGCCATTATCGTTCCGCTGGCGCGGTTCAACGGGGTGGAGCTCTTTCCGGTGCTGCGGCAGTTCTGCGCCAGCGCCACCTGGCGGCCGGTGTATCTGGACGAGGTGTCGGCGGTCTTTGTGCGGCGCAGCCCGCGGAATGCCAGCCTGATCCAGCGCTTCGAGATCGATTGCGCCAAGACTTCCCTGCCCCGCGCGGCTCCCCAAGGCCACGGCAGCGAGGCGTTCAACCAATGGGCCAACGCCGCCGCGGTTCTGCACGCGTGGGACGAAACTCCGAGGCGTTCGCCGCGACCGCTCAAGCTCTGGGTATTTTCGAGGACAGCGCCTTTGTTCACTTCCTGCGCGGCAAGCTGCTGGAGGAGGCCGGTGATCTCACAAGCGCCGAACAGGAGTATCTCCGGTCGGCCGCGCTGGAGGTGAATGGTGCAACCTGGTCGGCCCTGGGCGCGGTCTATCATCGGGAAGGCCGGTTGCAGGATGAGGTCAAGGCATGGCAGCGGGCAGCGGGCCTGCTGCGCCTGCCCGATCGCGAGCTGCTCTCGCTGGGATACGCTGAACTGGATGCGCAGCAGCCGCGCCAGGCCCTGCGCGCCTTCGACCGAAGCGCCAGCCTGCGATCACAATCCGCAAGGGCCAGTGATAACTCCTTCCTGGCTAACCTGGCACGTGGCCGCGCGCGGGCCTGGAGTGAGCTGGGCGACATGCAGCGCGCGATCTCGTTTCAGGAAGAGACGGTACGGCTGGTTCCCGATAGCGCTCTCGATTGGCTGGAACTGGCGCGGCTCTATGACCGCGAGCAGCGATCCCAGGATGCGCAACGGGCGCTGGATCGGGCTACAGGGATGCAACGAGGACAGAAGCCGTGAGGTCCGCAACGGAAGAGCCGCCACGGATTCGCACGGATCAAGAATAGATCAGAAAGGATCCGTAGTTATCTGTGTAAATCCGTGGCGTATTTGGTAAAGCGGCGTGCCGAGTCTCACGCACCCAAAGCTGCTACCATGAAGCGTTCGCAGAGGGAGGATCGCCGTGCCAAAATCCGCAACTGCCACCACCGCTCGGAAGCCGGGGCCGCAGGTAACTTTGCACGCCAGTGACGCGACCGAGTTCCTGGAGAAGTACAAGAAGGCCTGGGAGACGCGGGACGCCGATCTGGCGGCCAGCCTCTTCACCCGCGACGCCCGCTACAAGGAAAATCCCTTCGGAGAGCCGATCATCGGCCGCGAGGCTATCCACGATTACTGGGCCGCAGCAACCGCCAGTCAGGATGACATCCGCTTCACGGTAACTAATTCCCTGCACACCGGCTATGTCCTGATTGCCGAGTGGAGCTGCGCCTATCGTGATCGCGCCACCGGCCGGCGGCGGGAACTGGCGGGCATGTTCTTTGCCGATTTCTACGGTAACCAGGTGCGCGCCTTCCGTGAGTATTGGCAATCGCGCGGGCTCTGAGGGCCATGCAGCCCTGCACCCAAGCCGCCAGTTCACGGGTTAACCTACCGGGAACCTGTGCATAAAAACCGCTTTGACAACACTCCCGAACCAGAGTAAAAGTGGCGAATCCCCAATTTCTAATGATCCCCGCGTGTTTCGAGGCTAGCTATGAAAAACATCTATGAAGTCCTGCGGCAGAAAGAGACGGAGATCGAGCGGTTGAAAAAGGAAATCCAGGCCCTGCGCGTCGTCGCTCCGCTGCTGGAAGAGGAGCTGTCGAGCGAAGTGCAAGTGGCTCCGCCCCCGGTGCGCACCTACCCCACCGTGCAAGCAAAGCCCCCGGCGGTGGCGGCGGCCACCGACACCAAGCCCATCTGGCCGTAGCCAGCCGTCTCATGTCAGTGACTTAGCGGAGCAAAATTCGTCTGAAGCTTTAAGGTTTGTCCGCCACGGGTCCTGTCTCCGACAGGGCGCGTGAGCCTGTTTGCGGGAGAGCGAGTCCGTTGGCCGTGGAAACCCTGGATGAGTTGCTGACCGAGAACGCCCGTGGTGCGGCGCCCGGCGACGACTCTGCCCTCAAAACGGACCGGCGCCGCCACCTGCGCATACGGATCGCGTCGCAGCGCCCCACCACCGTCCACATCGATGAAAAGAACGCCGCGCTGGTGGTCAACGTCGGTGAAGGCGGAATGCGGGTGCAGGCGCTGGGTCATCCCGTGCAGCCCGGCGCGACCCTGTGGCTCGAGTTCCACCTGCCGGGATCGCCGGCGCCCATCCGCACCTCCGGCGTGGTGGCCTGGGCGAACGATTCGGCGGAGGCGGGCATACGCTTCGCCAAGCTCTCCGAATCTCTGGCGCGGCGTCTGCGCGCCGGGATGGCGAAGAGCCGCACCTGGAACGCGGGGCGGGAGTTCATGCGCGTCGCCGGCGGCTGGCCGGCCGCCCTGGATCTGATGGCGGACTTGGCCCGCATGCTGACCGGCGCCCGCGGCGTGGCTATCACCCTGGCCGCTACCGAGAAGCGCTTCTACTCCTCGATCGAGGAAGGGCTATCCATCCGCTCCACGGTGGCGGCGCCCATCTATGAAAGCGAGCGCATCGTCGGCCACCTGGAGATCTTCTCCAGCGAACTGGGCGCCTTCGACGAACGGGACCTGAGCACGCTGCCGGTGCTGGCCGCGGTGGTGGGCGAGATGATCACGCTCCGCGCCGCCGAGCAGCGGGAGTCGGCGCGCAAGTCCGCCCGGCTCTCGAGCCGGATTGTCAGCCGGATCGAGGGCATGTTTCCCACCATCCACGTGCGCCTGGTGCGCTGAGCAGGAAATCCTTCCCTTCCCTGAATCCACCGACGAAACCCGGCGGCTCGTCGAGTTGAGAATCTAAATACCTAGCGGAGGCTATTCTCGGTCGCGAGATCTTCGGCGGCGCACTCCTGCCCCACGGGCTGGAAGATCTCGAAATGGCCGGTCCCTTTGGCCTTGGCCCTGTACATGGCCATGTCGGCGTCGTGGAGCAGGGCCTCCGCAGTTTCGTAGGTAGCCTCGCCGCCGGCGATTCCGATGCTGGCCGAGACCTGCACCTTGTGGTGTTGCCGGCCGTCGCCGGCCTGCAGTTCGTGCTCGGAAAAAGGCTGCCGCAACTGCTCGAGGATCCGCTCCGCCACTTTGGCCGCGTGCCCAGCCTGCTCGAGGTGGTCGAGCAGCACAGTGAACTCGTCACCTCCCAAGCGGGCCAAGATGTCGCCGGGGCGGACTGTCCTTTCGAGCCGGCGGGCCACTTCCACCAGCACCTGATCACCGGCGGCATGGCCCAATCGGTCGTTCACCGGCTTGAAGCGGTTGAGGTCGATGAAGAGCACGGTGGAGCGGTGCTGGGGTTGGCGCTGCTGGCGTGCCAGCGTCCGCTCCAGCTCCTGGAGGAAGAAAGCGCGATTCGGCAAGCCGGTCAAAGGATCGTGGAGGGCCTGGCGCGTCAGCCGTTGTTCGAACTCGACGCGCGTGCCCACTTCGGTGCTCAATTCTTCGTTCAAATCAGCCAGCCGGTGGGCGTCGGCGCGCAGCGGCCGCACCAGCAACAGCCATACAGCGGGGGTGATCATGAGGGTAAGCAGTCCCGCGTCCGTCAGCGCTACCAGCGCTTCGTTAGCGTCCTTAGGAAACAGCAAGGGCAGCAGGAACATGACCAGCGTCTCGGAGACGAACACGATCCCCAGCAGCGCGATCAGAAACTGCAGGGGCGTCCTGGTGTAGAACGCTGCCGCGTCTTTCCTCAGCAGAATCGCCGCGATTTTGTCCTGGGAGGTGATCCTCTGGCTCATGGCTGCCGACGCCGGGCAGACAACTCGCTTTTGTTCCGGCTGTCTCTTCGTCATCGGCATGTCTGCCGCGATTCTTCAAGCCGGCGGCAGAGGGTCGGCGATTACGTGAGTAACGGATGGACGTTGGTGAGCCGCAGGACCGAGGGCGGGCGGAATCGCCGACGCAAGATGAAAAGACGGGTTCCCTTTCCCGCACGCCATGCATTCACTTTCGTAACCCGCAAACGGACTTCATTTCATCCTTGGTTAACAGCGCTCGCGTAGAATTTTCTTGAGATCAATGCTGAGGAGTAGCCGTGGATAAGGGAACCGATACGCAGAAACCGCATAGGCTCATGTTGGACCTGATCGAGAGGAAGATTCGCCTCCGCGCCCACCAGCTCTATGAGGAACGCCGGGACGCGGCCGGCTCGGCTCTGAGCGATTGGCTGCAAGCCGAATCAGAAGTTCTCAACACCAGCATCCTGGCGCCGATCTATTGGCGTTCACGCCATGGGGATCAGGCATTCGGCTAGGGGGCAGCCTTGAACGACGAAAGCAGAAACGAATCGCCGGCCAGAGCCGGAGCGGTGGGCGGACCATTGCCCGCTTCCTATAATGAAGATGCTCCTATGCCACTTTCATCAGTTGTTCGCTGTTGGACCGCGGCGGGTAAGCTGCCGGCGGGTCAATGTCCCGTTCCCGCCGGATCCCAGCCGGCTTCGCCGCCGCCCAGCACTCAGCGCGCTCGACCGTCGCGATCAAATTCTCGATCATCGTTCCCGTGTACATCGTCCACCTCCGTCTTGCCTGCCCAGCCCTGAAAAGATGTTTCGGAACAGCGTCGCTCCTAAGGGGAGGGATTTGCTGCGGAACGCATTTTGCCCGTTGGTGTGGAGGCAGCCGCCGTCCCGAAACCTTGCACCATGGATAGTGCATCTTGCGGATGATGGGGAGATGTTCAGAATTGCTCAGTTCTGAAGATAACTCAGGCACGCCTCGAGGCCCACGGCGGAATCCTCCGAAGCACTTGCAAGACGGCAGGGATCGTGAAAGCGCAGCGAGGAATGTTGGAGCTTGAGGCGCTTTCCGCGGCCCATTCGGCAGCTTCGCTTCGCTCAGCTTGCTCAGGGCAGACTAAAACCTGAGCTGCGGAGCGAAATCCTGAGCGAATCGAAGAACCAAGTGGGGAATGGCGGGGACGACGGGACTCGAACCCGCGGCCTCTGCCGTGACAGGGCAGCGTTCTAACCAACTGAACTACGTCCCCGCAGCGCGGGATTAATTCCTTTCAGTATAGCAGGTCGTGCATTGTGATCACCGCCGTCGAGCGCCGTCAGCGGCTATCTGGCGGCAAACCTTGGCTGGCGGCCTCGCGAGTAGGTTTTTTCTTGGGCGGCTGACTTTTCGCCGCTTCCCGCTGCTTCCGCAGACGGCTGGCTTCCGCTTGGTGGTCCGAGTACGTTTTATTGCGGTCCTTGGGCATGGCCCTATGTTCCCACATCTCCAGGGCAGAATCCACGAGGCAGACTTCCAGTACCGCAGCACTGCCGAGTCGCCGAAAAAATGCGGGCAAAGATGGTGGGCAGTGCAGGACTCGAACCTGCGGCCTCCTCCTTGTAAGGGAGGCGCTCTAACCAACTGAGCTAACCGCCCGCCCGGGGTGCAAGGGCAGTATAACCCGCGATCAGCACTCAGCAGTCAGCGCTCAGCCGTAAATCCCGCGGGTCACAGGCCCATCCGTCAAATGCCAACTGCCAATTGCTAATTGCCCGCTATACACTGGCGGCGTGCGACGGCTCATCATCAATGCCGATGACCTCGGGCTCACGGCGGGGGTGAACCGCGCCATCGTGGAAGCGCATGAGCGAGGCGTGGTGAGCTCCGCCACCATGATGTCGAATGCCGGCGCCGTGGACGACGCGGTCGTGCGAGCGCGCGAGGCCGGACTGGGTGTCGGCTGCCACGTGGTGCTAATCGACGGCGCACCCATGCTGCCGCCGAAAGCCGTCTCCAGCCTGGTCGTTGAAGATGGCGCGGGCGCGCGCTTCCGCGATGGCTGGCTGGGATTCGCGAGCCGAGCGCTGCGCAAGCGTCTCGACGAAGATCAGATCGCGGCCGAGGTCGAGGCGCAGATCCGCAAAATCCAGCAGACCGGCTTGCGGGTAACCCACGTGGACTCGCACAAGCACGCGCACCTGCTGCCGCCGGTGCTCCGGCCGATGCTGGCGGCGGCGAAAGCGTGTGGCGTGCGCGCGGTCCGCAATCCGTTTGCGCCGCTGAAGCCGCTGGCGATGGTGCATCTTGCGCGCCGTCCGCGGCTGTGGACGAGGTACTCGGAGGTCAAGCTGCTGCGCCGCTTCAGCCAGGAGTTCTGCAAGACCGTCGGCGAGGCGGGCATGGTCACCACCGACGGCACCTTCGGAATCCTGGTGACGGGCGCGCTCGACGAGGAATTGTTTGCGGCCATCGTGGGATCGCTGCCGGAAGGAACGTGGGAGTTTGTCTGCCATCCGGGGTATTGCGATGCGGAGCTGCGGGCGGTGCGGACGCGCCTGCGGGAATCGCGGGAGCAGGAGTTGCGCGTGCTCACCTCAGCGGCGGCGCGGCGGGCCATCGAGGCGGCGGGGGTGGAGTTGATCTCCTACGCCGAGCTGAATGGGTAGATCACCCTCAGTGCAAGCCCGCCTTCATCATTTTCTCCAGGCTCTTCGGCGGCTGCGGATAGCGCATCTTCAGCGCGCGCAGCGTATCGGTGAGGGTGGTGGCGACCACCAGGTTGCGATACCATTTGTGATTGGCCGGAACAATGTACCAGGGCGCCCAGTCGGTGCTGGTGCGATCGAGTGCGTCTTCATAGGCTTTGCGATATTCGGGCCATAGCTCGCGTTCTTTTTCATCCGCCAGGCTGAACTTCCAGTGCTTGCTG
Source organism: Terriglobales bacterium (assembly GCA_035604095.1). Lineage (GTDB taxonomy): Bacteria > Acidobacteriota > Terriglobia > Terriglobales > Acidobacteriaceae > JAHFUA01. Next base: position 13,293 of record DATNJE010000246.1, on the reverse strand, counting down.
GGATCGTCGAGCCTGGCCTGCAGGCGTTTTCTCTGCTCCTCGCGCGAGATGTGCAGGAAAAACTTCAGGATGGTCACGCCCTCCTCGGCCAACATCCGCTCGAAATCGTTGATCTGCTGATAGCGGGGCTCCCACACATCCTTCGGCACGAGTCCGTGCACTCGCACCACCAGCACGTCTTCATAGTAACTGCGATTGAATATCGCGATCGTACCCTTGGCAGGCGTATGGCGGTGAATGCGCCACAAGTAATCGTGGTCCAGTTCTTCCTGGGTCGGCGGTCCGAACCGCGCCACCGTTACGCCTTGTGGATTCACGCCTTCGAACACGTGGCGAATGGTGCCATCCTTGCCGCCCGTATCCATCCCCTGCAAAACGATCAGCAGTTTGTGCCGGCGCTCGGCGTAGAGCAGTTCCTGCAGTGGCTCAAGGCGCTGCGTCAGCCGCACCAGGCGGTTTTCGGCATCCTTTTTCGATCCACGAAAGCCGCTGGTATCCTCCGGGTCCCACTGCTCAAGCTTCACGCGCGTCCCCGGCTTCACTCGATATCGTTTCAATCTGGATTCCCCTGGCAAGACGCTGATAATAGCATTCTGCCCGTTCCCTGATGGATCAACCGTTCCACCAGTCGATGCCGGCCAAATGCAGAGTTGCTCCGCGAAATGAGTCCAAAACGCCCGCTGGCCCGTCTAATCCGTCGAGCACAACATGAAGATCGGGATCACATGCTATCCCACCTACGGCGGCAGCGGGGTGGTGGCCACCGAACTGGGGATGGAGTTGGCGGACCGCGACCATGAGGTCCACTTCATCTCCTACAAGCAGCCTATCCGCCTGAATACGGAGCGCCCCAATATCCACTTTCACGAGGTGGACGTCTTCAACTATCCGCTGTTCGAGTATCCGCCCTACGACCTGGCGCTGGCCACGCGCATGGCCGAGGTGGCCGAAATCTACAGCCTCGACCTGTTGCACGTACACTACGCCATTCCGCACTCGGTGAGCGCGCTGCTGGCCCGGCAGATGCTGGCCGCCAACGGCGGACGGCGCCTGCCCTTCGTCACCACGCTGCACGGCACCGACATCACGCTGGTGGGCACCGACCGCTCCTATCTGCCGATCACGCGCTTTTCCATCGAGCAGAGCGACGGCGTCACCGCCATCTCGCATTACTTGCGCGAGCGCACGCTGCAGGTGTTCGACATCAAGCGCCCGGTGCAGGTGATCTACAACTTCGTGAACTGCGATCTCTACCGCCGCGATCCCGAGATCGAGAAGCACCGCGCGGAGTACGCGCAGGCGGACGAGCGCATCCTGGTGCACCTCTCGAATTTTCGTCCGGTGAAGCGCATTTCCGACGTGGTGGAGATCTTCGACCAGGTGCAGCGCGAGATTCCGTCGCGCCTGCTGCTGATCGGGGATGGCCCGGAGCGCTCGACCGCGGAGTGGATGGTTCGCCGCAAAGGCATCCAGGAGCGCGTCCACTTCCTGGGCAAGCAGGACCGGATACACGAGAAGCTCTCAATCGCTGACCTGATGCTCATGCCCAGCCAGTTGGAGTCGTTCGGCTTGGCGGCCCTCGAAGCTATGGCGTGCGAGGTGCCGACGGTGGCCACACGCGTCGGCGGCGTGCCCGAGGTCATCGACGACGGCAAGACCGGCTTGCTGGCCGATGTGGGCGATGTGGCGACCATGTCACGGCAGGCCATCGACCTGCTCTCCGACGAAGCCAAGCTGCGGCAGATGGGCAAACGCGCGCGCATCGCGGCCCAGACCCGCTTCTGCTCCACCAAGATCATCCCTGAATACGAGCAGTTCTACCGCTGCGTGCTGGAGCGGGCCTCGTAGGCGACAGTGCCGGCGGTTTCAGCGATCTCCACCGCGGTCAACACCGGAACCCGCAGCACCACCAGCGTGCCTTTGCCGTCGCCGCTGGAGATGGTCATGGTGGCGGCATCGCCGTAGAGCAGCTTGAGGCGCTCGGCAACGTTGGACATGCCGATGCCGGCGCCGGGCTCGACGATGGCGCTGTCACCGGCCAGGGCCACGCCCACGCCGTCGTCCTGCACTTCTATCACCAGGAATCCTTCCGCCAGGCGGCTGCGCAGGGTGATGCTGCCGCCCTCGATGCGCGGCGCGAGGCCGTGCTTGATCGAGTTCTCCACCAGCGGCTGCAGCACCATGGTGGGCACGATCATGTCCAGGGTGACGGGATCGAGGTCTTTGACGACGCGCAGCTTGTCGCGGCCGAAGCGTACGACTTCAATGTCGAGATAGTCGTCGATGAACTCCACCTCATCGCGCAGGTTGACGAAGGCGTCGCCCTTGCGCTGCAGCCGGCGCAGGATGCTGGCCAGCTTCACGATCAGCACCCGCGCCATGTCGGGATCGAAGCGCACCAGCGAGGCGATTGAGTTCAGGGTGTTGAACAGGAAGTGAGGATTGATCTGGCTCTGCAGCGCCTCCATGCGCGCCTGCAGCAGCAGGCGCTCCTGCACCTGCAGCTTCATCTCAATACGGGTGTTGTTCCAGATCTTCAGGGGGATGGCAACGCAGGCGACGGTGGTGGCGTACAAGGCGAGCAGCCAGATCCAGTTGGGAGCGGGGATGAAGAAGAACTGGCGGGGCAGCACGCGGCCGAGTTCCATGCCTGCCAGTTGGGTGGCCAGAATGAAGAGAAAAAACAAAGTCTGCCAGTCCATGCGCGGAAACGGCAGGTTGCGGCGCAGCCAGCGGTACACGCTGAGGTCCATGAACGGGGTGAAGGTCCAGATGTACTCCTTGTCGGAAGCGGCGTTGCGCAACATGCCGGCGGCGAGACCCACGAAGGTGTCGAAGGGGAGCGCGGCCAGTTCGTGGTGATAGAGCGCGGCCAGGCCGAGCAGCGCGCCACCCAGCCCGCCGGCCACGCGTCCGCCGATCACCCCGAGCAGGATGGCGGCTTCCACCGAGAGGTCGGCGGCTTGGAAATTGCGTACCGACACCCGCACCAGCACCCCCAGCGCAAACGGCGTCACGATAAAGAGCATCAGGTGCATCTTCTGCTGGAACGTGCGCTCTTCCTGGAAGAGCAGTGCTTTGAAGTAGCGGGAGCGCACCAGCGCGCTGCTGACCGCGGCAGCCACGCCCAGCTTCACCAGCAGGGTGACGAGAATGAAACGCGAGTCCACGCGGAGGGAAAGGGTAGCACGGGGAGCCAGCAGGAGGCAGGAAGCTGGAGGCAGCAAGAAGCTGGATGCCCAAGGCCTTGGCTACGGAGATTAACGGATCTAAGAACAGTGCCGATGGACTCGTGCCAATCCGCGTGAATCCGTGGCGTTTTTTCCCTGCCTGTTCTGGCGAAGGGGTGAGCCTCCACAACAACACCGAGTCTTGCCCTAGCGCGCCATGTAATAATCAAGACGTGAGCGGCGCTTACAACCTGCGCAAGGTGGCGGAAGCCGATTTCCCGACCCGCTGGGGACATTTCCGTATCATGGGTTTCGAAGGGCAGCCGCAAAACGCGACGGAGCGGCGTTTGGAAACGGCGGTCGCACTGGTGATTGGAGATATCCACTCCGAGCCGCCGCTGGTGCGCATCCACTCGCAGTGCCTGACCGGGGACGTCTTCGGTTCGCTGCGTTGCGATTGCCAGCAACAGCTCGAGATGTCGCTGAAGATGATCGCCGATGCCGGCCGCGGCGTGCTGGTCTACGAGCAGCAGGAAGGGCGCGGCATCGGGCTGATGGCCAAACTCGAAGCCTACGAGCTGCAGGACAAGGGCCTCGATACCGTCGAGGCCAACGAGAAACTTGGCTTCAAGGCCGACCAGCGCGAGTTCGCGCTGCCCGCCGAAGTGCTGAAGGCGCTGGGCCTGCGGCAGGTGCGTCTGCTGTCGAATAACCCTGATAAGGTCCAGGCGCTTGAGAAATCGGGTGTGAAGGTGGTGGAGCGCGTGCCCTGCGTGGCGGAAGCGCAATCCCACTCCGAGGCCTACCTGAGGACGAAGCAGCAGAAGATGGGGCACATCTTCGGGTAGCTGGCTCAATATTTTGTCGAGAGTGACTGAAGATTGACGAGAAATTCAGCGCATTGGGGTTTATGATAGAGGATGAAAATCTTACTGTAGGAGTCTCTCTTGGCCGGAAACTCGTCATTCATGAAGCGCCAGAAGGAACGTGCGCGCCAGGAGCACCAGGCCGAAAAAGCGCGCAAGAAAGCTGAGAAGAAATCGCAGGAAGGCACGCCCCCGCCCGCAGGCCCGCGGGATCCGGTCGTTACCTACGACGAAGAGGGCCAGCCCCAAGGCCTTGGCTTTCACGATTTCTAAACCGTAAGGTCCAAACTAAGGTAACGGGTACCTGAGCACGGCATCAGGCTGCCGGCGCGATGTCGTGCTATACTAATTTCAGCGCTAATCAGCCACGGTCCGCTTTGTGGCGCGTGTCCTATCTGAACTCACGATCTGACTGCGTGCCCTCCTGACGATCTCCGTTCTCTTTTCGGCGCAAAACCTAAGCACGAGCGGCATCCTTTTCCAGTCGCGAATCGCACTCTGAGTGTGCCTCGCGAGACGCCCCTCAGAAAGCACGATTCACGAATGACAAGTTTCACTGATATGCCTCTGTCCGCTGTTTTGCAGCAGAGGCTCGCAGCAGCTCAATTCACAACCCCCACCCCGGTCCAGGCCGCCGCCATACCCCCCGCCATGCGCGGCGAGGATGTGCTGGCCACCGCCCAGACCGGAACCGGGAAGACCCTGGCCTTCCTCATCCCGATCATCGACCGCATGTTGAATCAGTCCTCACGCGACCTCGAAGCGCTCGTCCTGGTACCAACCCGCGAACTAGCGATGCAAGTGCACGCCCAATATGAAGCGCTCCGCGGAAAGCTTGCGCCCGCGGCGCTCGTCATGGGAGGCGTACCGGAAGGGCAACAAATCCAGGCTGTGCGCTCGGGGGCGCGCCTGGTGGTGGCAACTCCGGGAAGGTTAGAGGACTTCCTCGATCGCAAACTGGTCAGCCTGCGCAAAGTCCAGGTCCTGGTGCTCGACGAATCGGATCGCATGCTCGATATGGGCTTCCTGCCGGCCATCCGCCGCATTCTCGCCACCATACCGGAGCGCCGCCAGACCCTGTGCTACTCCGCCACGCTGGAGGCCTCGGTGGCCCGGCTGGTGAATGACTATATGCGGAATCCGGTGCGCATCGAGTTCGGATCGGTGCTGAAGCCGGTGGAAAGCGTCGAGTTACACGCCTTTGAAGTGGCAGCCATGGATAAGCCTGATACGCTGCGCAGCCTGTTGCATGCTGAAGAGGGCCGCACCCTCGTGTTCGTGCGAACCAAGCGGGGAGCGGAGCGTCTGGCTAAGAACCTCGCCCGCGATGGATTCGCCGCGGCCATGATCCACGGCGACCGGTCGCAGGCGCAGCGCACTGGAGCCCTCAACGGCTTCGAACAGGGCCGATTCCGCGTGCTGGTCGCCACCGACGTGGCTTCCCGCGGCCTCCACATCCAGGATGTGGCGCACGTCATCAACTATGACGTGCCCAAGGCGCCCGAGGACTTCATTCATCGCGTGGGCCGCACCGGCCGCGCCGGAGCCCGCGGGCGCGCCTCCAGCCTGGTGTCGGGAGCGGAGACCATTGAACTGCGCAGCATTGAACGCGCGCTCAAACTTCGCATCGAGCGCCGCCACGTTACCCGTGATGCCGCCGTAAGGATGTGCCGCAACACCCTGACCACCCGCACGCTCACGGCGATGCCGGGCGAGCAATTCGCATGAACCGACCCTCTGCCGCAATGTCGGAGCCTCTCTCCAGCGGGACGGCCAAGCGTCTGCGCAGAAACCTGGAGAGCGCACCGGGTACGGTCCAGATGACCACGGTGGTGTGCGACCAGTGTGGTGCGCGGTTCGCCATCGCCCATCGGTCAGCATCGATGGACCAAGTCCTGGCCAACCGTCAGGCGATCTGGCTGGCCGATAAGTTCGTCTGGGATCATATCCAGGAAAACAACCACCAGAGCTCGATCCAACTGCCGGGATCACACGAAATGAAGTGAGCAGCGGGTTCGTGATAACGTTGCGGCGTACAAAACGAACGCGACCAGAAACGGGGGTCAACTTGTCCCAACGCAACGGCGACAAATCAAGGTTCCATCGACTGCGCAAGAAGAAGGCGGCGCAGCGGGAACGCAATCGGAAACTCCGGGAGACGCTGGTGGCCCCCAAACCGCCCGCGGCGAAAGCGCAACCCTAAGAAACTGCAAATTTGCACTCGCGGAGGCTGCAACCTAGCGCCGCCCTCCGCCCTTGGCTCCTCCTGCTTTCCCTCCGTGGGCGCCCGCGGCGCCTCCCGAATGACCGGCTTTATTGGCAGTTCCCGCCTGGTTGGTGTGGGCTTGCCCTGTAGCGGACTTGGAACTCGCCCCCTTCTGCCCCGACGTGTGGGCCGTCTGCGCCGAGGAGTGCGCCGCGTTCGATCGCGCCGTCTGCGCCGTGCTCGCTCGCGTGGCCGTGGTCTGAGCGTTACGCGTCACCACGCCCCTGCCCCCCCAGCGGTTGTACACGTTCCCCCCCCAACCGCGACCTCCGGCCCAACCGCGACCTCCCCAGCCGCGCCCCCAATAGCCCCCGCCATACCAGGCCCGCGCTCCCCACCCGGGATGGCCGTACCACCCTCCCGCCCATCCCCCCGGACGCCAAAACCACCCGCCTCCCCAAAATCCGTAATGGAAGCCGAGCCCCCACGTCCAGGGCCAGCCAAAGTAGGAGCGCCCATACCACCCCGGATAGGCCCAGCCGGTGCCATAGACCACTACGCCGTGCCACGCGTACGCTCCCATGTAACCCGGTGTGTAACCGAAGTACACAGAATCGGGCGTGGCGCTGTACACCCGCACGTAGCGCACGTGGTACAGCGGAGAACTCGCCGGAATGCGATAGATCTCCGCCGGGATGTAATCGGCAACCACCCAGGGCCCGGCGGGCGTCGCGGAAACGAACCAGACTGCGTCGTGGCAGGCGTAGTACTTCCCTTCCGCGTGAATGACGTCGGTCGAGGTGTTGACGGCGTACTCCAGGCTGGTGCCTTCGACGGGCTTGAACTGCGGTTCGCCGTCATAGCGGACGCTCAGCTTGGCGTCCTTGCGCGTCACCGCGGCGGTCTCCGGGATCTGGCTGGTGATCACCGCCTGCCGCGCTTGCTTGGTGTCGGGCACCGACGCCAGCACCGATGCCTTGGGGCTGTCCGCGGGGATCTTCGCAAAATCCTGCGGCAACTCGCCGTCGGCGACCGGGTTCCACTGGCCGCGCAGGACTTTGGCGGTGAACCATCGCCCGGAGAGCACGGTGTAATAAGCCTGGGTCGGCAGGTACATGAAGATGTCGTTTTCGCTGTTGGTGACGTAGGTGAGCTGGGTATTCGGTATGGGCGAGAATTGCGGGCGGCCCTTGCTCTGGATCAACTCGGCAGGCGATGTGGTGACGTACACGGCGGGCGCCACCGGCGGCCCCTCCGGCCGATTCGGCCTCGCTCCCCCCTGGGCCGGCGCGGCTTCCTGTTGATCTCCCTGGTCGACCTTGTTGAGCTGGGCTTTCACCCGCTCCAGATCGGCGGGCGGCGGCTGAGCCTCACTCCATGGACCTTCAAGCGCAGTGGCCGTCATCCAGCGGCCGTCTCCGTCCAGATACAGCCGCTGATTCGACGTATCCTGCAGGATCATCGCCGGTGTGTTGATCACGCGCTTGTACTTGGTTCCTTCCACCTCGCGAAAGACCGGCTCGCCATCCACCTGGATCAGCACCGCGCGCCGCGGGCTGAAGATGATCTTGGCCGGGGCATTCTTCAACGGCACCGTGTCGGCTGTCTTTTCAGCTTCCGCGATGCCCAGGTCGGCGCGCAACCGGTCGAGCGGCATGGTCCGCGGCCACTCCGAAAGATGCTTGCGGATTACGCCCACCGCCCGCTCCTGATCGGATGCGCCGGAAGGAAAATCGCCGGACACGACTTCAAGATTTTCGAGCGTGACCGAGCGGTGATCTGCGTCTTCCTTGGTGCGCGCCGAGATGGAGATGGTGCCGTACCGCGGCTTCCCGCCGGCTTCCGAGATCATTACCACGGCGCGGGTTCGCAGCTCTCCATCTTTCCAGCTCTCGGCCTCAGGCTGATAGATGGCAAAATGCGTGCCGCTGTCATCCAGTTCCTTCGGCCAGCCCACGCCGGGCTTGGAGGGGGTCTGGCAAAATGCCGGCAGAATGCAGATCGAGAGCACACACAACAACTTAAGTCCTCTCATGTGGAGCTTCCCCCTTGGTAAATGGCGAGCATTGTACTCTCGATAGAACGCTGTGCGTTGCTCGAAAGTTTCGGTCAGCTCAAGATCTTGCGAACGGCCTTGCGGTCGCGCACCGGCAGAGTGCGCAGGGCGGAGCGCGCCAGCGCCAGGTAGATGTCGCGCGCGTCTGGAACCTCACGTAACGCTTTAAGATGCTTGCGGATGGTATTGATATCGGCGCGGTTGATAGGCCCGCTAAAGGCTGCGGCCGCGCCCTTCGCCAGGTAGTTGGCGATGGTCTGGCGCAGGATGGGATGCATGATCCGCTTGGCCGCCGCGGGTGGGATTTTGGCGGCGCGGGCGATGCGCTCTGCCGTCGCCAGCGTAGCGATGATCATCGGTGAGCAGAACGAGCCAATCGCGTGATAGAGCACCTTGGCTTCGGGGCGGATGGTGAAGACGCTGCCGCCGAGATCGCGCGCAATGTGCTGGCCGGCGCGCACCGCGGCGGGATCGCCTTCCACCGCGAAGGACACTCCGGCGAGCGTCGCGGGGGAAGCGCGGACGAAGGTCTGCATGGGATGGAGCGACCCCACGGCGGCGCCCCGCCGGGCCAGCGGCTCCAGTTCCCTGCTGCTGCGCGCGCCGCTGGAGTGCAGCACGATCTTCCCTTTCCAATCTGCTCGCGCAGCGAGCGCCGCGGCGGTGCGGCCGATCGCGTCATCGCTCACGCACAGCCAGATGATCTCCGATGCGAACTGAGCGTCTGCATACGTCGCGTCCCGCGCGCCCACCTGGCGGGCAAGAGCGCGGCCGCGCTTGCGGGATTCGGGAGCGTCGCGCGAAACGATTTCGTCGATGCGGTAGCCGGCAGCGTTGAGCGCGAGGCCCAGTACGCGCCCGAGGTTGCCGGGGCCGATCAGGGTGATGGAGGGGCGTCGCCGGTCGTTGGTCATTAGTCGTTGGTCGTTGGCATTCGTGGAGTCAGCTATAGTCTCACCATGGGGAAAAAGAGCGGAAGCAAAAAGAATAAGGCTCAGGTCGTGTCCTCGAAAACCGTTTATCGCGGGCCGGTATTCAATGTCACCATCGACTACGTGCGCGAGCCGGGCATCGACAAACCGCTGCGGCGGGACATGGTGCGGCACCAGGGATCGGTAGTGGTGCTGGCCGTGGAGGAGCGCGGAGGCGAGCCGCGGGTGCTGCTAGAGCGCCAATACCGGCACGCGGTGGCCGGACCGCTGTGGGAACTGCCCGCCGGTCGCATCGACCCGGGCGAGAGTGCGCTGGCCGGCGCCAAGCGCGAACTGCTGGAGGAGACCGGCATCACCGCCCACGAGTGGCGGCACGCTTTCACCTTCTATCCCAGCCCCGGCTTCCTGGACGAGACCATGGCCATCTACCTGGCGCGCGGGCTCACCCGCGGCGCTGCCCATCCGGAAGAAGACGAGATGATCGCCAAGCGCTTTTTCCCTCTCGCGCAGGCGGTGCGGATGGCCATGAACGGCGTCTTCCGCGACGGCAAGACCATCGCCGCCGTTCTGTGGTACGAGCGCAGCCTGCGGCGCTGAGCGGCCCGAGATCCTCTCCGGGAGCGGGTCTTCATGAACGTATCGTCTAGCGATGTTGTACTGTTACTACCTTGACAACCCAGCCGGGCCGGAGGGAGAATTCTACTAACGCAGCAACAGGCCGCGGACGATCCTGCCCACCGGACGAAGATTCCGTTCTCCCCGCCAGCAGCGCCGTCGGCACCCCTGTTGCGGCCAGAACTCAGCACGGGTGAGACCGTCGCCACGGCATAGCGCGCCAACGGTACGGGGCCCCGAACGCAAAAGGAAAGGTTGGCACGCATGAAAGGCAAAGTGAAGTGGTTCAATAACGCCAAAGGCTATGGGTTTATCGGACGCGAGGATGGACAGCCCGATGTTTTCGTCCACTACAGCGCCATTGGGTCAGAAGGCTACAAAAGCCTGCAGGAAGGCGACGACGTCGAGTTTGAGATCGTCCAGGGGCAGAAAGGCCCGCAGGCCGACAAGGTCCTGAAAATCGCTTCGTAAGCACCGCCTAAAAATTTCCTCTCGCAGCCCGGCCTAGCAAGCTGGGCTTTTATTTTTTGTTGAGCGGTTGGAATCGGGTGATCGGGAGATCGGGTCATCGGGTGAATGAAGGAGCAGTTAGCGGTCGGCCCCCCAGTGCCTTCGAGGCGGCTAAATGCTAACTGCCAATGGCTAAGTGCTGAACCGGGGCCGCGCAGGGACTAAAATCTCGACTAAACCATGCCCACCTTCGACAACAAGAGCGTGGCCGCCATTCTCTACGAGACCGCGGACCTGATGGAGGTCCGGGGCGACGATTCCTTCCGCATCCGCTCTTACCGCAATGCGGCGCAGGCGCTGGAGTCGCTGCCCACGCCCATCGCCGAGCTGGCGGGCGAGACCAAGAAACTGCTGGAGATCCCCGGCATCGGCAAGAGCATGGCCAGCCACATCCAGGAGCTGTTCCGCGAGGGCAAGCTCCAGATGCACAGCGAACTGCTCGCCAAGTATCAGCCCGCCATGCTCGATCTGCTGAAGATCCAGGGCCTGGGCCCAAAGACGGTGGCGCTCATCTGGGACACCTTCCAGGTTTGCGATCCGGCTGGCGTGGAGAAGCTGGCGCGCGAAGGCAAGCTGCGCGAGTTGCCGCGCATGGGCGAGAAGCAGGAGCAGAAGATCCTGAAGGCCATCGAGCAGTATCGCAGGATCTCCGGGCGCTTCCTGCTGGACGAGGCCGACCGCACGGCACAAAAACTGATCGAGTACCTGCACGGCATCCCGGGCATGGATGCGGTCACCCCGGCGGGTTCGCTGCGGCGCGGGCGCGAAACTGTGGGCGATCTGGACGTGCTGGTCACGGGCAAATGCTGCACCAGCGAGAAGCCGCGCGAGGCGGTGATCGAGCGCATCCTCGCCTTCCCCGGCATCCTGGAGACGATCGCCCGCGGCGAGAACAAGGTCAGCTTCAAGCTGCGCAGCGGCATGCAGGTGGACGTGCGCCTGCTTGCGCCGGAATCGTTCGGCGCCGCGATGTGCTACTTCACCGGCTCGAAGGCGCACAACATCGCGCTGCGGCAGCGGGCGCTGAAGCTGGGCTACACCCTGAGCGAGTACTCGCTGGCACGGCTGAAAGATGAAAAACCGGTGGCCGGGCGGACCGAAGAAGAGATCTACGCCAAGCTGGGCCTGGACTTCATCCCGCCGGAGATGCGCGAGAACCTGGGCGAGATCGAACTGGCGGAAAAGCACGCCATCCCGGCGCTGATTACCGAGAAGGATCTGCAGGGCGACGTGCACATGCACACGAATACCACCGACGGGCGCAACACGATCGAGGAGATGGCGCAGGCGGCGCGCCAGCGCGGCTACAAGTACATGGCCATCACCGATCACACGAAAAGCCTGGCCATGACCTTCGGGCTCGATGACAAGCGGGCGCTGGAGCACATGAAGAAGATCCGCGCTACCCAGGTGGATGGGACTAAGATTTTTGCCGGGATCGAGGTGGACATCCTGGCCGACGGCGACCTCGACCTCTCCGACGCGGTGCTGGAGCAGATGGACCTAGTGATCGCCAGCGTGCACTCGCACTTCAACCAGGAGCCGCAAAAGATGACGGAGCGGCTGCTGCGGGCGATCGCCAATCCGCACGTGTCGATCCTGGGACATCCCACGGGCCGCCTGTTGCTGCGCCGCGACGCCTACGCCTTCGACATGGATGCGGTGCTGAAGTCGGCGGCCAAGCACCGCGTCGCCATGGAACTGAATTCCTATCCTGATCGGCTGGACCTGTCGGACTTGCACTTGCGCATGGCCAAGGAGCGCGGGGTTAAGATCGTGATCAACACCGATTCCCACCACACTTCGCACCTCGACAAAATCAAGTACGGCGTGCTGCAGGCGCGGCGCGCATGGTTGACCAAAGCGGATGTGCTGAATACGCTGCCGGCGGAGAAGTTTGCCAAGGCGATGAAGAAGCAGTGGTAGTAGGAGACATCGCCCGTGATCGCCGGGATCGCAAACATAATCGAGGAGAGCAGCTATGCCTGACGAAGTCACCAAACCGAAGACCAACCCGCCGGCGCCGGACGCAGGACACATTCCCATCACCGAAGAAATGGACAGCGCCAAATGGACGCTGCCGCCGGTCATGCCGGTGGTCATCGTGCTGGTGGTGCTGGCGGCGATCGTAGGCGTGGGGGCTTATCTGATGCGCCCCAAGCCCGGAGCCTCGGGCGCCATCATGGAGGTGCATACGGCGGAATTGCCGGACAAGAGCAGCACCTTTGTGTTGTTGCAGGTCCGCGTCAACAACGTGAGCAACAAGCCGATGTGGGTGCACGAGATCAAGGCCCAACTCAAGACCGACCAGGGAGAGTGGACCGACAATGCCGCTTCGACCGTAGACTTCGAGCGTTACTTTAAGGCCTTCCCTGACCTCGGCCGGCATCAGACCGCACCCTTGAAGCCAGAGACCAAGATCGCCCCCGGCGAACAAACCGAGGGCATGGTGCTGGTGTTGTTCCCCGTCACCCAGGACGCGTTCGACAAGCGCAAGTCGCTGACGGTCACGCTGGAGAACTACGACCGGCAGCCCATGGTGATCGCGGAGAAGCCGTAGTCAGTTGCCAGTTGTCAGTTGCCAGTACCGAGAACGCGTCACTGGTGCTTCTGCAGAAACCGCAGGCGCGGGTGCGGCTGGTGGCCGGGCACGATGTCGTCGTACTTGAGGGCACTGATGGAGCCATCCACTTCCAGCACCGCCAGCGACACGTCCTTCACGCTGGCAATGCCGTGCTCGCGCAGGGCGCGCTCAACCTCGTCCACGGTCAGGTGCTCGCGCGCGAGGTTCGAGGGCAGGAGCTGGCCGTCATGGATGAACAGGGTGGGCAAGCCCTGCACGAAGCGGCGGAAGCGCCGGTTCATCCCGCTGACTTCGGCTACCAGATAATTCATCAGCAGCAGGGTGCAGGCCGCGACCACCCCTCCCGGGAGCGAG